>NZ_JBFODD010000052.1:0-21162 GCF_040908115.1 Aeromonas sp. R7-1
AACACATCAGGTGGTGTACACCCGTCGAGGTGAGCGAGTCATTGGGGCATACCACATCCAGCATGTGAACGGATATCACCGGCGGTTGAAGGAGTAGATGGAACGATTCCATGGAGTCGCAACCCACTACCTGAGGAATTATCTGGGCTGGCGCAGGATGCTGGAACGTTACGGCAGGGAGGTAAATCCAAGATGTGTTTGCATGAGGCGCTAGGGCACCCAATGCAACACGTAATTGGGACATAGCCTTTTTTGTTGCCTGGTGAATGTCACGTCATGCGGCAATAGTTCAATGAGTAATAGCTGTATGCCATCAGACAAGAAGTTGAATGACATTATCTATCACCTCTTTGGCTTCTCTACATCCCTGAGCCACTCGTTGTGCACAGTGAGGGCAACCTGCCTGTGTGACGCCTTGTTACGAGCCGACCCTTGCACGTGAAGTTGAAGGGGTGTGCAACGTGTTCATGTTCCTCATCAGAAATGATGAGAGTGAAGAGCGCCACAGGTTGCCCTATGTCTGGCATTCCCGTTCAACCTGGGTTGTCTCAGCCACCACTGAACACACCGACTGTGCTACCAAAGGGGAACGCTGCCAGACTGTTTGCCAATGGCTTCATATGCTGTCAATGCACGGACCCTGTCGACAAAGCAGAGCATGTCGTGATGCTTTGACAGAGATGAATTCTCTGTCTGGTGTGTTATTCACGTCTTGTTTGGACTGTGTGTGGTCGCTGAACATCGGGAAAGCGGCGGATATCGAAGAATGGGCAGGGGGGAGAGCAAGGCGATGTCAGCCCCAAAAAAGAGACAAAAAAAGAGCCACACAATGTGTGGCTCTTTATTCAGACTACGAGTCTGCTCAGGGGCGACCGGCCGGGCTGGTTGCCACGTTGCTGGCAGCGGTGCTGCCACCGTGGCGACCGGAGGTCACGACTTCGCTGCGTACCAGGGGAGCATACTCCACGGGTTCACGGGGTGTCGGGGCAGGCGCTGCAGCCGGCGTTGCCATGGGGGCATAAGCCTTGCGGGCACGGGCCAATACACCGGCACCCTTGTTCACGACCTGGGCCACAGGCACAGCGGCTTCTGCAGCGGCAGATTCCTGGGGGGCGACTTCGGCAGAGACTGGCGCCACGGGAGCAACTGGTTCGGCGACCACGGCAGGGGCTGCATCCACGTTGGTGACGTCGTCAGCCACGGATTCGGCCACAACAGCTTCGCTGCTCGGGGCTTCCTCGGTCTTGGTCTTCACGTTGGCAACAGCAGGCTCGGCAGCAACCACCTCGGCGGCGGCTTCCACGACCACAGGGGCAACAACGACGGGTTCCACCTGCGCGGCAGCCTCGACGGTGGCAGACTCTGCAACCAGTGCGGCTTGTGCCTGCTCTGCCGCTTCCTCAGCAACGGCTTCAGCCACCACGTGTTCGGTCAGTGCGGCGGAGGCCTGCAGGGCTGCTGCAACCGCTTCTGCGCTCGGAATGGTGATGACAGGCACAGCCGGTTCATCCACCTTCACCTGAGCCGCATCGGCCTGGGCGGCGGCAGTCAGCTGCACTTCACCTTGTGCTTCGTCTTCACGCTGGCCACGAGCCTCTTCGTTGATGCGCTTGCGACGTTGCCCTTCGATACGCTGATTGCGCGGAGTACGGCGGGAGCGACGCTGACCTTCGCCTTGCTCTTCTTGCTGCTCAGCGGCGGCTTGCACGTCGGCGACGACGTGCTCGTCACTCGGCAGGGCAGGGGTGTCGGTCGCGGCGACATCGACACGGATCTGCTTGCGCAGTTGGCGACGTTCACGGCGCTCAGCAACTTTCTGCTCTTTCTCCTGACGCGGTTCAGCGCTGGCGACCGCAGTATCAACGGTATCAACCGCCTCGACGATCACCTCGGCACGGGGTTCGCGGGGGGCGCGAGGTTCACGAGCAGGACGCGGAGCACGAGGTTCGCGCTCCTGGCGGGGTTCGCGAGGCTCACGCTCCATGCGCTGTTCGGTGCGCACGTCACCACGGGGTTCCCGTTCCTGACGCGGTTCCCGCTCTTGACGAGGCTCACGCTCTTTGCGCGGGCGACGATTGCGATCACTGCTCTCGCGGCTGGCTGCGCCTTCACGCTTCTCGCCGGCCTCGGCATTGCGACTGCCGCGGTTGTCGTCACGACGGCCACGTTGACCACGGCTGCGGGATTCATCGCGCTGGTGACGGTGCCCGTCATCCTTGCGAGCTTCGCGCTGAGCGGCCGGTTTGTCGGCAGGCGCCTTCACCTCGGCCGGAGCCGCATCGGAGGAGGCACCGAACAGGCCGGAGAAAGCCTTGGCCAGCTTGCCAAAGAAGCCGACTTGTTCTGCAACCGGAGCGGGAGGCGCAACAGGAGCCGGGGCGGTGGGCGCAACCGGCTGGGGAGCCGGGGCAAACCCTTGCAGCAGCGGTTGTTCACGCTCGACTACCTGAGCTTGGCGCGGCTGGTAGACCGGCTTGGCAATCTCGGTTTTGAGCTCGTAGCTGGCCGCTTCCGGGATCTCGTTCTGACGGATGCGGGTCACTTCGTAGTGCGGGGTTTCCAGATGCTGGTTCGGAATGATGTAGACACGCACATCATTGCGCTGTTCCAGATTGGCGATGGAGGTACGCTTCTCGTTGAGCAGATAGGCGGCCACATCGACCGGCACCTGGGCATGCACCTGCTCGGTGTTGTCCTTCATGGCCTCTTCTTCGATGAGACGCAGGATGGACAGGGCGAGGGATTCATTGTCACGGATGACCCCCTGACCCTGGCAACGGGGGCAGATATGGCTGCTGGACTCGTTGAGGGAGGGACGCAGACGCTGGCGAGACATCTCCAGCAGACCGAAACGGGAGATACGGCCCAGCTGGATGCGGGCACGATCCTGATGCACCGCTTCACGCAGACGGTTTTCCACTTCGCGCTGATGGCGAACCGGGGTCATGTCGATGAAGTCGATGACAATCAGGCCACCCAGGTCACGCAGGCGCAGCTGGCGAGCGATCTCGTCGGCTGCTTCCAGGTTGGTCTGCAGGGCGGTCTCTTCGATATCGCCGCCCTTGGTGGCGCGGGAGGAGTTGATATCGATGGAGGTCAGTGCTTCGGTCGGATCGATGACGATGCTGCCGCCGGAGGGCAGGCGCACTTCGCGCTGGAAGGCCGATTCGATCTGGCTCTCGATCTGGAAGTGGTTGAACAGGGCGACATCACCCTTGTACAGCTTCACGCGATTGAGGAAATCGGGACGGACCAGCTCGATATGCGACTTGGCGCGTTCGAAGATGACCGGGTTGTCGATCAGGATCTCGCCCACATCGCGACGCAGATAGTCACGGATGGCGCGCACGATGACGTTGCTCTCCTGGTGAATGAGCACCGGAGCGGAACGTTGTTGTGACGCCTTGTGGATGGAGTCCCAGTGATTGAGCAGAACGTTCAGATCCCACTCCAGCTCTTCCGGGGACTTGCCCACACCGGCGGTGCGCACGATGAGGCCCATGCCGTCCGGCACGGTCAGTCCGCTCAGAGCTTCCTTCAGCTCGGTCCGCTCGTCACCCTCGATGCGACGGGAGATGCCGCCGGCACGGGGGTTGTTCGGCATCAGCACCAGGTAGCTGCCAGCCAGACTGATGAAGGTGGTGAGGGCTGCACCCTTGGTACCACGCTCTTCCTTGTCGATCTGGACAATCACTTCCTGGCCTTCGCGGACCACTTCTTTGATGTTGGGACGACCCTGATAGGAGTAACCGGAGGGGAAGTAATTGCGGGCGATTTCCTTTAACGGCAGGAAACCGTGGCGTTCGGCGCCATAGTCAACAAAAGCAGCTTCGAGACTGGGTTCTACTCGGGTGATTTTGCCCTTGTAAATGTTCGCTTTTTTCTGCTCGTGTCCCGGACTTTCAATATCCAAATCGTAGAGCTGTTGTCCGTCAACCAGCGCTACGCGCAACTCCTCTTCCTGAGTCGCGTTGATTAGCATTCTTTTCATTGAGTTCTCATTATTTTGTCATTTTGATTCCTCCACTGGGTCCTGCCGGCGCCGGCCTCGGGTCTTCAGCATGCTGGGGCAACCTCCCGGTTGGGGTATGCATGAGGCGCAAACTAAGGGCACTCTGGTTCAGCCTTCTCGAGAGGGCGTGAATTAAGGATACCGATGTGGAGACAATTTACGTCGGTTCTGTTTGTGTTCTCCATGCGTTGTACCTCGCACCCGGGAACCGTCATGTTCTTGTATACACGGTGTTTCGGGATTGGGTGGCATACATTTTGGCCACTTAGTACAAGGCTTGAACACAATGACAAAACCTTGTTTATTATCCCATTTAAACCACTTTTATAGCAAGACGCCATTTTTTAACAAAGCATGGAGCCAAGGGCTGTCGGCGGTGTTAAAATCCGCGCCATGACACAGATACATCAACAAGTGCAGCTGCTCACCATCGAAGCTGAGCATGACGGGCAGCGCATCGACAATTTTCTCAAGACTCAGTTAAAGGGCGTCCCCAAGAGCCTGATTTATCGCATCCTTCGAAAAGGGGAGGTGCGGGTCAACAAGAAGCGCATCAAACCGGAATACAAGCTTTGTGCCGGTGACGAGGTGCGGGTGCCCCCCGTGCGTGTGGCCGAGAAGAATGAGTTGCCTTCTGCCAACCTCGGCAGCATCCAGCGTCTGGAGAGCCAGATCCTGTTTGAAGACGATGCCATGATAGTGCTCAACAAGCCGTCCGGCATGGCAGTGCACGGCGGCAGCGGCCTCAGCTTTGGCGTCATCGAAGGGCTGCGTGCCCTGCGCCCCGAAGCCCGTTTCCTCGAACTGGTGCACCGGCTGGATCGCGACACCTCCGGCGTGCTGCTGGTTGCCAAGAAGCGCAGTGCCCTGCGCAGCCTGCACGAGCAGTTGCGGGTCAAGACCATGCGCAAGCAGTATCTGGCGCTGGTACGTGGCCAGTGGCAACCCCACGTCAAGGTGGTCAATGCGCCACTTCGCAAAAATGATCTGCAATCCGGCGAGCGGGTGGTGCGGGTCAGCAGCGATGGCAAGCCCTCCGAGACCCGGTTCCGGATTGCCCGTCAGTTTGCCGAAGCCACCCTGGTCGAGTGCAGCCCCATCACGGGCCGCACTCACCAGATCCGTGTCCACACCCAGCACGCCGGCCATCCCATCGCCTGCGATGACAAATATGGTGAGACCGGGTTTGATGAAAAGATGCGAGGGCAGGGGCTAAAGCGTCTGTTCCTGCACGCTTGGAAGCTCACCTTTACTCATCCGGTGGACGACCGGGAGATGCAGGTGGAAGCGCCATTGTCACCGGAGCTTGAGGCGTTCCTCGCCAAGCTGCCACGCTGACAACCATGAAAAACGGGAGCCAAGGCTCCCGTTTTTCATGGCAGAGTTCTTGTTATGGCAGAGCCAGGCCGTGGCGACCCAGGAGATCAACCAAGCCTATCAGGGGAAGACCGACAAGGGCGTTGGGATCGCGCCCCTCCAGCGCCTTGAACAAGACGATGCCCATTCCCTCGCACTTGAAGCTGCCGGCACAATCCAGAGGACGTTCGGCCTCCACATAGCGACGGATGGCGGCTTCATCGAGCGAACGAAAATGCACGGTGAAAGGCTCGACGAGCTGCTCGGCATGGCCATTTGCAGCATTGATCACGCACAGCCCGGTGTAAAAGATGACGCGCTTGCCTTGGGCCTGCAGCAACTGCTCGACCGCCTTCTCCACCGTGCCGGGTTTGCCGAGGATCTGCCCGTCACAGACGCACACCTGATCTGAACCGATGATCAATCCTTGATCACGGTCAGCGGCAACCGCACTCGCCTTGGCAAACGCCAATCTGCTGACCAGGGCTTCCGCGGTTTCCCCGTGTTGCGCCGTCTCATCGACTTGAGGCGCGGCACAGTGAAACGGCTGACCGAGTTTTTCCAGCAAGGTCTTGCGGTAGGACGAGGTGGACGCGAGGATCAAGGAAAGCTGCATGTTTTGATGATATCCATTTATAAATCAATTGGTTGATTCTATCTGTGCAGATGGGGCCACGCAAACAGGAGATGTCTACAGCGGGACTCGCCTAATTAGCGGGAAGCATGCATGCTGATGGAACCACAGCACAAACACAAGAGATCGGAATTGAGCGTGATGACACGATATGCGGCCTTGGTCATGGCACTGATCTCCTTCGCCAGCTGGGCAGGGACATGGCAACTTCGCCAGGGGGGTGAGGGGGTGATGCTCTGGACCCAGCCACATCCTCCGACCTCTTTTCAGGCCTTACGTCTGGAGATGCGGGTGAATGCCGATCCTGGCGCGCTGATCACGGTGCTGCGCAACACGGCGCGCCATGAAGAGTGGTTGCCCCAGAGCCGTGAAGTCAGGGTGCTGGCCAGATCGGGTCCCGACGATGATCTGGTCTATACCCGCCTGGCGTCTCCCTGGCCGGTGCAAGACAGGGAGCTCATCACCCGCTCCCATCTGAGTCGACGCATCGATTGCGGCCTGACTCTCGAGGTGTGGGCAGAGCCGAATGCCCTGCCATTGCATGCAGGGCTGTTCCGGATCCAGGAAAGCGCCGGACGGTGGGAGGCGCTACCCCAACGGGATGGCAGCACACTCGTTCGGCTCGAAACTTATACCAACCCGGGCAACAACTTGCCGGGCTGGCTGGTCAATCCCATTGCCATCAAGGCTGCCGTGGGCAGTTTCAAAGCCATACGCCGACTGATGGAAGCCGAGCCCAGAGTGGCTGCGACACCAGGCCTGCTGGGGAGCGACCCGCGCTGTTCTGCCACCTGATGAGACACCAAGGAGCACATCCGGTGGACAGACAGGGGAGGGGAACAGGATCCTGTGCCAGATCCTGCACGATATGGCATAATCGGCCACCGATGAGCACAAGTTCCTCTTGCAGGGGCCTGTGAAGGTAAAATCATCGGCGGTAAGGACTTTTTCCTTTGACTATCCCTTGTTGGACCTATAATATTCGCGCCCTATGCAAAAGGTGAAGTTGCCCGTTAAGGTTGATCCAGTCCGTAATGCCTTGAAGCTACTCGATTATGTCGGGATAGTGGAAAAGTCGCAGATGCCCAGGCTGGAGGAATCAACCGAAGGCTTGCGAAGTGATGTGGATGTCACACTGCACTTTGGCAAAGATGTCCAGAAGTTGACCGTTATGAAAGGCACTGCCCATGCCAAGGTCGACCTGGTTTGCCAGCGTTGTGGTGAGACATTTGAACACCTTTGTGAAGCTAGTTTTATTTACACTCCGCTGTTCGAAAGAACAAACGGGGAAGAACTGCCGGAAGCTTATGAGCCCATTGAGTTGGACGAAAACGGCGAGATAGATCTTCATCAAATCCTGGAGGATGAACTCATCCTCTCGTTGCCTCAGGTAGCCATGCATCCGATGGATGTGTGTCCCAGAGGAAACATGGAGATGACCTGGGGGGAAATCGAACCTGCTGATGAGCGGCCGAATCCCTTTGCAGTTCTTGAAGCGCTCAAACGTAAGTGAATTTTAGGAGTTAGCCTACCATGGCCGTACAACAGAACCGTAAAACCCGCGCCAAGCGTGGCATGCGTCGTTCCCACGATGCGCTGACCACCGCTGCCCTGACTGTTGATCAGACCAGTGGCGAAATTCATCGTCGTCACCACGTGACTGCCGATGGTTTCTACCGCGGTAAAAAGGTAATCGCTTAAGGATTGCCTTTGTCTACGCAAACTGTCGCGCTAGACATAATGGGGGGAGATATCGGCCCCTCGGAAACAGTGCCTGCCGCCGTGCAGGCACTGTCTCTTCTACCCCAGCTAAAACTTGTTCTGGTCGGTGATCAACACCAGACTGCCCCTCTTCTGCAGCAACATGGCCTGCTCAACCACCCTCGCGTTCGTCTCGTGCATGCCTCCCAGGTCGTGGGCATGGGCGAAAAGCCTATCGTGGCGCTGCGTACCCTGAAAGACTCCTCCATGCGCGTGACCCTGGATCTGGTCAAGAGCGGCGCCGCCGATGCCTGTGTCAGTGCCGGTAACACCGGTGCCTTGATGGCCATGGCCAAGTGCGTGCTCAAATCCTTGCCCGGTGTTGACCGGCCAGCCCTCATCAAGGCGCTGCCCACATTGGGTGGAAAACGGACCGTGATGCTGGATCTGGGTGCGAACGTGAGCTGCGATGCCGACACCTTGCTGCAATTTGCCGTGATGGGCGCCGTGGTTGCAGAGAAGGTCGAGGGGATACCTTCACCCAGAGTGGCACTGCTCAACGTGGGGGAGGAGGAGATCAAGGGCAACGATCTGGTGCGCCACAGCGCCGAGTTGCTGCGCCAATGCTCCGCCCTGAATTTTGTCGGTTTTATCGAGGGGGACAGGATCTTCAGCGGCGAGTGCGACGTGATCGTCTGCGACGGTTTCGTGGGCAACGTGGCGCTCAAGACCGCGGAGGGGGTGGTGCGGATGATGGCTGAACTGGCCGGATATCCGCGTAAAAAACGCAGTTTTCTTGGTCGACTCGCCGGGTTTATGTTCAAACGGCGTTTCTCTTACCTGAACCCCGACCAGTATAATGGCGCGAGTCTGTTAGGATTGCGCGGCATTGTGGTAAAAAGCCATGGGCGGGCCGAGCGCCGCGCTCTGTGTCATGCGATTCTGCTGGCCGCACAAGAAGCCAGACATCAACTTCCATTGCAAATTGCAGATCGCCTTGAATCTGTCTTTTCCGACAGGGATTTATAAAACTCTATGCATAGCAAAATTCTGGGTACTGGCAGTTATCTGCCGAGTTCGGTTCGTACCAACGCCGATCTTGAACAGATGGTTGAAACCAGTGACGAATGGATCGTGGAACGCACCGGGATCCGTGAACGCCGTATCGCCGGAGCCGACGAAACCGTCGCGACCCTTTCTCATCAGGCGGCCTTGCGTGCGCTTGATGCGGCAGGTCTGACTGCCGCCGATCTGGACATGATAGTGCTGGCCACCACCAGCGCAGAGAATGCCTTCCCAGCCGCTGCCTGTGAACTGCAGGGGCTGCTTGACGTACCGGGGATCCCGGCGTTTGACGTAGCCGCCGCCTGTGCCGGCTTTACGTATGCTCTCGCCATCGCCGATCAGTTCGTCAAATCCGGCGCGGCTCGCCACGTGCTGGTTGTCGGTGCGGACGTGCTGTCACGTATGTGCGATCCCGAGGATCGCGGCACCATCATCCTGTTCGGGGATGGGGCAGGGGCCGTGGTGATCGGTGCCAGCGAAACGCCGGGCATTCTCTCCACCCATCTGCATGCGGATGGCCGTTACGGCGATCTGCTCAAGCTGCCGCAGCCGCGCCGCGGCATGCCGGGGGCCGAGCTTGAAGCCTACATGTACATGAAGGGCAACGATGTGTTCAAGGTAGCGGTCACCCGTTTGAGCGAGATCGTCACCGAGACCCTGGCCGCCGCCGGCATCGCGCCGAGCGAGCTGGACTGGCTGGTGCCCCATCAAGCCAACTTCCGCATCATCAGCGCCACCGCCAAGAAGCTTGGCATGGGGCTGGACAAGGTAGTGCTGACCCTCGACAAGCACGGCAACACCTCTGCCGCCTCCGTGCCCATCGCCTTTGATGAAGGGGTGCGCGATGGTCGCATCAAACCAGGCCAGCTGGTCCTGCTGGAAGCCTTCGGCGGCGGTTTTGCCTGGGGCTCTGCGCTGGTTCGCCTCTGATACCGAGCGGTGCCCGGTCCTCGGGCGCCCGCTTACCGAATTCGTCTTACCTTAAAGGAATCAATGATGACCCGATTTGCCATTGCCTTCCCGGGACAAGGCTCCCAGAGCGTCGGCATGCTGGCCGAGCTGGCCGAGCAACACGCCGTGATTAAAGAGACCTTCGCCGAGGCGAGTCAGGTGCTGGGTTATGACCTGTTTGCCCTGGTGATGGCAGGCCCGGCCGAGGATCTCAACAAGACCTGGCGTACCCAGCCTGCACTGTTGACCGCCTCCGTCGCGCTGTGGCGCCTGTGGCAGCAACAGGGGGGGGCAACCCCCGCCGTGATGGCCGGCCACAGCCTGGGGGAATACTCCGCCCTGGTGTGCAGCGGCGCGCTGGCGTTTGCCGATGCCGTCAAACTGGTCGAGCTGCGTGGTCTGGCCATGCAGGAAGCCGTACCGGAAGGGACTGGCGCCATGGCTGCCATCATCGGTCTGGACAACGAAAGCATCGCTGCCAACTGTGAGAAAGCGGCCCAGGGGCAGGTGGTCTCTCCGGTCAACTTCAACTCTCCGGGCCAGGTGGTCATCGCCGGCCACAAAGAGGCGGTCGAGCGTGCCAACGTGCTGATGAAAGAGTCAGGTGCCAAGCGTGCTCTGCCGCTGCCGGTCTCCGTACCCTCCCACTGCGCCCTGATGAAACCGGCCGCAGAAAAGCTGGCCGCCGCCCTGGATGGGATCGAGATCAAGGTTCCTGCCATCGCCGTCATCAATAATGTCGACGTCTCTTGTGAGCAGGATCCGGCCGCCATCAAGCAAGCCCTGGTGCGTCAGCTGTTCAGCCCGGTTCGCTGGACTGAAACGGTAGAGCGCATGGCAAACGACGGTGTAACCCTCGAAATCGAGATGGGCCCGGGCAAGGTATTGACCGGCCTGGCCAAGCGTATCGATGCGCGAGTGGAAGGTATTCACGCCAACGACGTCGCCTCGTTCGAGCAGGCGCTGGCCCAGATCAAGTAAACAGGAGCAAGTCATGAGTTTTACCGATAAGGTTGTGTTGGTCACTGGCGCCAGCCGTGGCATTGGTCGTGCGATTGCGGAGACGTTTGCTGCTCGTGGCGCCAAAGTCGTGGGTACCGCGACCAGCGAGAGCGGTGCCGAGGCGATCAGTGCTTACCTGGGTGAGCAAGGCTGCGGCATGGCACTGAACGTGACCAGTCAGGAATCCATCGAAACCGTCTTCGCCGCCATCAAGGCGCGTTTTGGCGACATCGACATCCTGATCAACAACGCCGGCATCACCCGCGACAACCTGCTGATGCGGATGAAGGATGACGAGTGGAACGAGATCATCGACACCAATCTCACCTCCCTGTACCGTCTGAGCAAGCCGGTATTGCGTGCCATGATGAAGAAGCGCAACGGTCGCATCATCAGCATCGGTTCCGTGGTCGGCACCATGGGCAACGCCGGTCAGGTCAACTATGCTGCTGCCAAGGCGGGTCTGGTTGGCTTTACCAAGTCGCTGGCCCGTGAAGTGGCATCCCGTGGCATCACGGTGAATGCGGTTGCTCCCGGTTTCATCGAGACCGACATGACCAAGGCGCTCAATGAAGAGCAGCGCGCCGGCATCATGAATCAGGTGCCTGCCGCCCGTTTGGGCGATCCGAAAGAAATTGCTGCCGCTGTGGTATTCTTGGCATCGGATGATGCCGCCTATATTACCGGCGAAACCCTGCATGTTAATGGCGGGATGTACATGGTGTAATCAATTTGTCGTGAGTTCTGTTCAAATTTGCGATAATACGCCGAAGTTTGGCGAATTTCGTGGTTTGACCAGCGGCAAGTCACTTGCAAACTCACGTCAATTGAATACACTACCCCAACCAGACGCAATAGCGTATTTTTAAAGGAAAATTCAGGTCATGAGCAACATCGAAGAACGCGTAAAGAAAATCATCATCGAACAACTGGGTGTTAAAGAAGAAGACGTGAAGAACGCTGCCTCCTTCGTCGACGACCTGGGCGCTGACTCTTTGGATACCGTTGAACTGGTAATGGCGCTGGAAGAAGAATTCGATACCGAAATTCCTGATGAAGAAGCCGAGAAGATCACCACTGTTCAAGCGGCTATCGACTACATCACCGCTAATCAGGAATAAGTTCCTGTTCTGAAAGAAGCGGCCCAAGGGCCGCTTCTTTTATGTTTACCCCTTTCAAAACACCTCTCGGAGACTACCTCAGTGTCAAAACGCAGAGTCGTGGTGACCGGCTTGGGGATGCTTTCCCCGGTAGGCAACACTGCCGAATCCAGCTGGCAAGCCCTGCTCAACGGGCAGAGCGGCATTTCCCTCATCGACCACTTTGATGCAAGCGAGTTCGCAACCCGTTTCGCAGGCCTGGTCAAGGATTTCGACCCCGAAGAGTTCGGCATCAACCGCAAAGAAGCCCGCAAGATGGATCTCTTCATCCAGTATGGCGTGGCGGCGGGTGTTCAGGCCCTGGAAGATTCCGGCCTGATCATCAACGAAGAGAACGCGGAGCGGGTAGGCGTTGCCATCGGCTCTGGTATCGGCGGTCTGGGTCTGATTGAGCAGAACCACAGCAGCCTCATCAATGGCGGCCCCCGCAAACTGAGCCCTTTCTTCGTTCCGTCCACCATCATCAATATGGTGTCCGGTCATCTTTCCATCATGAAAGGCATGCAGGGCCCGAACATCGCCGTGACAACCGCCTGTACCACGGGTACCCATGCCATCGGCATGGCTGGCCGGATGATCGCCTATGGCGATGCGGACGTGATGGTCGCCGGTGGTGCCGAGAAAGCCTCCACCCCCATGGGCATGGGCGGCTTTGCCGCTGCCAAGGCGCTCTCCACCCGCAATGACGAACCGCAGAAGGCGAGCCGCCCCTGGGACAAGGATCGCGACGGTTTCGTGCTGGGCGACGGTGCCGGCGTGCTGGTGCTGGAAGAGTATGAACATGCCAAGGCCCGCGGCGCCAAGATCTATGCCGAGCTGGTCGGCTTTGGCATGAGTGGGGATGCCTATCACATGACGGCCCCTCCCTCGGACGGCGATGGTGGCGCACGCGCCATGAAGAACGCCATCAAGGATGCTGGCATCGCACCCGAGCAGATCGGTTACATCAATGCCCACGGTACCTCTACCCCCCTTGGGGATGTGGCAGAGCTGCGCGGCATGAAGAAGGTGTTTGGTGAACATGCCAGCGCCCTGATGGTCAGCTCCACCAAGTCCATGACAGGCCACCTGTTGGGTGCGGCTGGCGCCATCGAGGCGATCATCACCGTGCTCTCTCTGCGTGACCAGATGGTGCCTCCCACCATCAACCTGGACAACCCGGATGATGAGTGCGACCTAGATCTGGTGCCGCACGTTGCCAAGGCCGGCAGCTTCGAATATGCCCTCTCCAATTCCTTCGGTTTTGGCGGCACCAATGGCTCCCTGATCTTCAAACGCGTATAATTCGCTCTGGGCGAATGATAAGGCCCGATACGGTAGTATCGGGCCTTTTTTATCGGAGGGATCCCCTTGCTGATTAATGGAATACCCACAGAAACACTGTCAGCCAGGGATCGTGGACTGGCATACGGTGATGGTCATTTCACCACCATGCTGGTGAGGGAAGGGAAGGTACTCTGGTGGCAGGACCATCTGGCCCGGCTGCAACATGCCAACGCCCGGCTTGGTTTTGGCGAGCACTCCTGGGACCTGCTTGCCGACGAGGCGGCGCAGCTTGCTTCTGGGCAGACACAGGCTGTCGTCAAGATAATGCTGACCCGGGGCGCCGGTGGGCGGGGATATGACGGCGCAGGCTGTGACACGCCCACTCGCATCGTCTCTTTGGCACCTTATCCTGAGCATTATCATGATTGGCAGCAAACCGGTATCAATGCCCTGGTATGCCAGCAGCAGCTTGGGGACAGTCCCATGCTCGCCGGTCTCAAGACGCTGGGGCGCCTCGAACAAGTGATGCTGAAGCGCGAACTTGCTGCGCGTGGCGGGGTCGAAGGTATAGTCTTGAACAGCCGGGGATTTCTGGTAGAAGGGGTCAGCGCGAATCTGTTTTGGCGTCGTGGTAGGACGGTGTTCACACCGGATCTCACCCGCGCCGGGATCGATGGCATCATGCGCAAGCGCGTGATGACGATGCTTAAACAGATGGGCATTGAACTGCGTGTCGTAGAGGCTCCATTGGAGTCGCTCTGGCAGGCGGAAGAGGTCTGGCTGACCAATACCCTGATGGGCATTGTCCCGGTCACCAGCATCGGGGATATGCACTATCCCAGTCCGGTATTGATCCGCCGTTTACAGGAGCGCTTGGTCATTGAAGTTTAATCGGCTTTACACCCTGCTCGCGGGGGCGGCACTCTCTGTCGCCGTTGCCGGAGGGTACGTGTATCACAAGTGGCAACAGGTGGAGACGCTCACCAACAAGGGGCCAACCCGCCTCTTTACCGTCGAAAAAGGCGCCCATGCGGCGCGCCTGATTGCCGAACTGGGGGAGGGGGAAACCAGCCCCTGGGCGGTGCGCCTCTGGTTGCGCGGTCATCCCGAACTGGTGGCCATCAAGTCCGGCACCTATGAAATCAAGGAAGGGGCGCCGCTCAAGGAGACTCTCTCTCTCTTTGCTTCCGGCAAGGAGTTTCACTTCAGCCTGACCTTTGTCGAAGGGTCCCGATTTGAGGATTGGCTGAAGCAACTTTCCAGCGCCCCCTATCTGGAGCGCCTGACTCTGGAGCAGAGCGAAACCGAGCTGGCTCAGGAACTCGGCATCGAAAATGGCAAGCTGGAGGGGTGGTTCCTGCCGGAAACCTACGCCTATACCACTCATGCCAGCGATCTTTCGATCCTGCGTCGCGCCTATCAGGACATGAAAACGTTCCTGGAGGCTTCCTGGGAGAAGCGTCAGGCCAATCTGCCCTACAAGACTCCCTATGAAGCGCTCATCATGGCCTCCATCATCGAAAAAGAGACGGGCCAACCGGATGAACGAGCCCAGATTGCTTCTGTGTTCGTCAACCGTCTACGCCTTGGCATGAAGTTGCAGACCGACCCTACCGTCATCTACGGGGTGAAGGAGAGGTACGATGGTAACATTCGCCGCAGCGATTTGACCGACGTGAACCCCTACAACACCTATGTGATCGACGGTCTGCCTCCGACGCCCATCGCCATGCCGGGCAAGGCCTCTATCGAAGCGGCGCTCAACCCCAAATCGACCGACTATCTCTACTTCGTTGCCAAGGGGGGCGGTGCCCACTACTTCTCCAAGACCCTCGATGAACACAATCGGGCGGTACGTGAATACATATTGAAGAAACCCTAATGTCTAAATTTATCGTGATTGAAGGATTGGAAGGGGCAGGGAAGAGTTCTGCGGTGCGCTATGTCACCGACTATCTGCAAGCCCACGGAGTGGCGCGGATCGAGTGCACCCGGGAGCCGGGCGGCACGCCGCTGGCGGAACGCATGCGGGCCATCGTCAAGGAAGTGCACGACGAGCGCCTGACCGTCGAGGCCGAGCTGCTGTTGATGTACGCCTCCCGGGTACAACTGGTGGAGATCCGGATCAAGCCTGCCTTGGCAGACGGCATCTGGGTAGTGGGCGATCGCCATGATCTCTCCTCCCAGGCCTATCAGGGGGGGGGCCGCGGCATCGATGCGAACCTCATCGGCGCCATCAAACGGGCGGTCCTCGGGGATTTCAAGCCGGATCTGACGCTCTATCTCGACATCGATCCTGCCATCGGTCTGCAGCGGGCCCGCCATCGCGGCGAGCTGGACAGGATTGAGCTGGAACAGATCGGTTTCTTTGAACGTACCCGCCAGCGTTACCTCGAGTTGGCGGCCGCCGATGATTCCATCCAGGTCATCGATGCCGGGTTGCCCCCGGCGCAAGTCAAAGCCGCCATCGAGGCTGCCCTTGAGCATTATCTGGCAAGCGAGGGGCTATGTATCCCTGGCTGATCCCGGATTGGCATGCCCTGAGCGAGACGGCCCGGGCCGGACGGCTCGGCCACGCCTGGTTGCTGCTAGGCGATCCCGGCCTTGGCAAGGAGCAGCTTGCAGAGCGACTGGCGCGACTGCACCTGTGTCAGTATCCACAACGAGGTGAGCCCTGCGGTCAGTGCCACTCCTGCCAGCTTTTTGAGAAGGGGCATCACCCGGATCTTGGCACCCTGGGGCCCGAGGGCAAGACCATAGGTGTCGAAGCCATCCGGGAGATTTGCAGCCGCCTCCAGAGCACGTCCCAGCTCGGTCGCGGCAAGGTGGTGATCATTCAAGAGGCGGAGCGCATGACGGAGTCTGCCGCCAATGCTTTGCTGAAGACGCTGGAAGAGCCGGCTGGCGACAGTCTGTTGCTGCTCATCGCATCCCGGGTATCTCGCCTGCTCCCCACCATCTTGAGCCGTTGTCACAAACATGTCTGCCAGCTCCCCTCTGAGGGGGAGACCCTTGCCTGGCTCGCCGAGCAGGGCCATCAGGCCACCCAGGCCCAGGTGCGGATCTGCCAGGGGGCGCCGCTGCGGGTGCTGAGCTACATCGAAGCACAGCAAGATGATGCCAGACGGGCATTGCTCGACGGATTTGTCTCGCTGGCATCGGCCCCCACCCGTGCGGCGAATGTCTGCGCCCAGTTGGCCGAGGATACTCAGGTCCGGCTGCACTGGTTGCAGCTCTTCTTGTGCGATGCCCTCAAGCTTCAGGCTGGCTGCGGCCATCATCAACTGGCAATGCCGGATCTTGCATCACTCAGCCAGCAACTGGCAGAAAGACACTCCAGCGAACGGCTCCTGGAAGCTGAACAGCAGCTGGTTGTGCTGAAGGAGGCTTGTCAGCCAGGGCAGCTTTCCAATCCCACCATCCATTTGATGAACTGGCTCAATCGCTGGTTATAAACAAGGTTGTCTATGTTACTCGTTGATTCCCATTGCCATCTCGATCGCTTGAGTTATGGCTCCAAGCAGACCGACATGGCCGATGTACTGGCCAAGGCGGCTCAGCAGAGCGTGG
Source organism: Aeromonas sp. R7-1 (assembly GCF_040908115.1). Classification (NCBI taxonomy): domain Bacteria; kingdom Pseudomonadati; phylum Pseudomonadota; class Gammaproteobacteria; order Aeromonadales; family Aeromonadaceae; genus Aeromonas; species Aeromonas sp. R7-1. The sequence goes on from NZ_JBFODD010000052.1 coordinate 16,718, forward strand.
GATATTTTCTCTGCGTGAGTGTGACCCAGGCCCAGTTCCCGACCATGATGGAGGCCATCGCCCCCCATCCCCAGGTGTTTGCCTCCTGCGGTGTCCACCCGCTCAATCAGGATCCCGGGGTGGATGCTGCCTTGCTGCTGACTCAGGCGGCCGATGAGAAAGTGGTGGCCATCGGCGAAACCGGGCTCGACTACTTCTATTCACCGGAAAACAAGGATGTACAGCAAGCCTCTTTCCGCGAACATATCCGGGTAGCCCGGGCACTGAACAAATCGCTCATCATCCACACCCGGGATGCCCAGGAAGACACGTTGCGGATCATGCGAGAGGAGGGGGCCGAACAGGTGGGCGGAGTGCTGCACTGCTTCACCGAGTCCCTCGAAATGGCCGAGGCCGCGATGGCAATGGGGTTCTATATTTCCATCTCGGGAATAGCCACTTTCAAGAACGCCTCAGCCCTGCAGGCCGTGGTCAAGGCGTTGCCCCTGGAGCGACTGCTGGTTGAAACCGACTCTCCCTATCTGGCACCGGTTCCGCACCGGGGGAGGGAGAACGAGCCGGCCTTTGTTCGCGACGTTGCCCAATTTATCGCGGATCTTCGCCAGATTCCGCTCGCTGAATTGGCGGAGGCCACCAGCCACAATTTCTTCGAATTGTTCAAGTTGGCAAAGCGATAACAGACAACGCCCCGCATAGCGGGGCGTTTTACTATGACAATCTGCACTATCACGCCATCCAAAAACAATCATGCCAAGTTGTTATCTCTCACTTTGTATGGTGGATGCTGACGAGATCAAATCGCCAGCACCTGATAAAACAGAGCAGGGATGACAGAATGCTTGAGGAATAAATGAGGGGCTGAAATGGGTTAAAAGCACTCTTCATAAGTATCGATAATATTCATTATCGATACTTGATAGATCTGGACGATCCTGTAAGATCCACCGAAACTCCGCTTTAAATCATATAGTTAAGTGAACTACCCACGCCTTCAAAACCCAGTTCAGCAATCCTTGCAGAGCGTCTTCGATCCTCAGCTGAACAGCCGGGCAAGACGCTTTCTGCGCAGCGCCAAAGCCGACTCCACCCTCAATGCCTATCAGGCAGATACCCGTATCTTTGTCTCCTGGTGCCAGCTCCACGGGCTGGATCCCTTGCAGACGACACACCACGACATCATGAATTTTTTGGCGGATCAGGCCGACGGCATCCTGGCCAACTGGGTCTGGCTGGACAAAGAAGAAGGGAAGGGGGAGCTTCGCAACGGGGAGCCTCGCAAACCGGCCACCCTGGTAAGACGGCTTGCCGGCATTCGTTATGCCTTCAAGCAGAAGGGGATCCACCCCATGCCGACCGAGCATGCGGAGATAAAGGAGATGATGCGGGGCATAGTACGGCTCGGTAATAACCGCAAACGCAAAACGGGGGCGCTGACCCTGAAACCATTGGCCTGCGTACTGGACGAGATAGACACCAGCAACCTGGCTGGGCTTCGGGATTACACCCTGTTGCTCCTGATGTTCAGTGGCGCCTTGCGCCGATCGGAAGCGGCCAAGATCGAGGTGGATGACGTGCAGTTTGTGGGGCAGGGGATACGCCTTCGTCTCAAACCAAGCAAACATCAGCTCCATGAAAGCGAGATAGCGCTCATTCCCGGCAAGCAGTATTGCCCGGTGACTGCTCTCGGCCGCTGGTTGAAAGCGAGCCGCATAAGCCAGGGTCCGCTGTTTCGCCGCATGACCCGCTGGGGACAGCTCACCCCAGATCCCCTGGGCCCGCAAGGCATCAACCTGATGATCAAGCGGCGAACCGGCCAGGCCATCGACGATCTCCATGTCAGTGGCCACAGTTTGCGGCGGGGGTTCATCACCTCTGCGGTGACGGCGGGCAAGCCGATGAACAAGATCATCGAGGTGACCCGACACAAGGACATGCGCACCTTGCAGGAATATTTCGACGATGCACACAAGTTCTCGGATCACGCCCTGGATGGGTTGTTATAGAAAACCGCGCCTCTGCTTTTTTTATGTTAAATGCCATCCTGTTGATCTGATGGTATATTCAATCCGTCCTCCACAGACATCATGACGGTGGGGGAGTCGTAATCCGATTTACTTTCGTAGAAGATGCCAACGAAAAATGAGAGATAACATTCACGATATAGACATGTCGGAAGGTCACGATAGCCAGGAATTGAAGAAAAGCGCCGCTCAAGAGAACGCCGAACGCCAGCGTCAACATGTAAAGCGCAAGCAGGAAACCCACAGCCGGTTGCAGTGCTGGATAAGCAACCGTCACGCCGAGCGGCTGCATGAACTCGGCCTGCATCTGGAAGACAGTCAGGCATCCCTCATCGAGCAGGCGATCGACCTGCTCTATCAGCACGAACTGCAACAAACGACCAACGCGCAGCAGAGCGATGTCCCCGAGTCGGCAGACATGCTCGAATAGACGATGCTATCGTGCCGTGCCGGTGTGATTGAAAAAGAAGACAAAAAAAGCCAGGTACGAATTCCTTGTACCTGGCATAGGGGAATTGGCTCCTTGCAGAGCCGTGCGCTAACTGGTATGCGGATAGCCTTAAGCTTAGACAAGGCTCTAGGCATTTCAAGAACCGGATAAAAGTTCAACCAGAGTGGGGGTTTTTCAGACTCGAACAGGCGCTGTTTTTGCTCGAGCAACCCCACTCTCACGCATAGAACAGGTTGTTGTCCCGTACCAGCTCCCGGGGCAGGGCATTCTTGATGCGACTCCCCACCCATTTCCCCATGCCGAGCGGGTGCCCCTGGTAACGAACGATCACCTCCCCACTCCCGGCATCCTGCTCTGGCCAGACATCTCGTCCCATCATGAATTCACGGGCATTGGCGGCATCCAGCTCGACGCATCCCTTGCTCGCCTCATGGCCGTAAGCCAGAGCCCATTCATGGGTCAATCGATATCCCTTCTTGAAGGTTTCAGCCAGCTTGATGCCGATGCGATCGAAACGCAGCTTCCCCTGTACCGGCTCGAAGGCGTGAGGGAAGAGCCAGATCTCGTCATTGCGGCCAAACAATTGGCCATGGGGCACGATGCCAAAATTCCCTTCAATCTCCCGCAGCATGGGGCCGGCCTCTTTCTCTGGCAGCGGTGAGAAGGGGAACTTGCCGAGCTTGCCAGGTTTGAACATGGTGTTGGGCACGGAGTGATGCTTGTGCAACCGGGCAACGAAAAAGCCCTCACTGTCGAAGATCTGGGGCCACACATGCAGGTATCCCTCCGGCGTACAGGCTTTCTCCGCTCCCGGAAAGAGATCGGCCAACGAGTCAAAGCTGAAGGCATCGCCGAACTTCTCTTGCAGTGACTGGCAGACGTCCTGGTTCTCTTGCAGGCTCAGGGTGCAGGTGGAGTAGACCAGTACGCCGCCGGGTTTGAGGGCGTGAAAAGCACTCTCCAGCAGGCCACGCTGCACCGCGGCGATCTCCTCGATGCTCTCCAGGCTCCAGTTGCGCAGTGCGTCTTCATCTTTTCGCACCGTCCCCTCGCCGGAGCAGGGGGCGTCGAGCAGGATGGCATCGAAGGTTTCCGGCAGCCATTGGCCAAAGACCTTGGCATCGAAATGGGTCATGCCGACGTTGGTCACACCGCAGCGCTGGATATTGGCGCTCAGCACTTTCAGCCTGCTGCTGGAAAACTCGTTGGCGATCAGCATGCCGCGGTTCTCCATCAGCGCCGCGATCTGGGTAGTCTTGGAGCCAGGGGCGGCGGCCGCGTCCAGCAACATGCCATCCCCTCTGGTTTGCTCACTGGCAAAGAGCGCCGTCACCGGCAACATGGAGCTCGCTTCCTGAATATAGAAGAGGCCGCACAGATGCTCGGCCGTGTTGCCAAGGGGGACGCTCTCATCGCTGCGGGTGAGCCAGAAGCCGGTTTCACACCAGGGCACGGGATCCAGCTGCCAGCCAAGCGGCGCCATGCGGGCGACAAACTCGGATACCGTGATCTTGAGGGTGTTGACCCGGATGCTGCGCCGCAGCGGCTGCCGGCAACTCGCCACGAATGCCTCCATGGAGAGATGGGATGGCATGAACTCCGCAATGTGACGCAGGAAGTGATCGGGGAGGTAGGTGTTGTCGTGCACGGCGCAATCTCGCTGACCCAAAATGAGGGGCGACATCTTACCACAGTGCGCCGCCCTTCTTGATGGGAGAGTCCATGAGGCCATAAAAAAAGGCGCTGTCCCAATTATGTGTTGGAAGGCTAATCTGGAAGTAGGTCATCACCGCGAGGACCTTCATCATGGATACGCCAGCCTTCCAACACCTGTTGTCCCTCTTTCCATTACTTACTCTGCGTCAGCGCCGTGTCGCTCAGCATGAGCTCGCCGCTCCACACCCGATTACGTCCCTCCATGCCCAGTTACCCACATGCTGCGGCTGTCCCCACTGCCAGGCGGATGCCACCCA
>NZ_JBFODD010000053.1:0-23673 GCF_040908115.1 Aeromonas sp. R7-1
ATCAACATCGTGGTGAACGGGGTGGTGGCGGGCTTCCCGCTGAGCGGGGTGACCACGCCGCTGGGCAACACCCTGACCATCACCGGGTACAACCCGGCGACCGGGCTGGTGAGCTACAGCTACACCCTGAACGACAACGAGGCGCACCCGACGGCGAACGGCAACAACAGCCTGTTCGAAGACTTCGCGGTGAGCCTGGTGGACAGCGACGGGGACTCGGCCTCGAACACCCTGAGCGTGCAGATCGTGGATGATGTGCCGACGGCCAACGATGATGCTGACAGTGCTACTGAAGGTGTGTTCACTCCGGTGACGGGTAATGTCATTACCGGGGCGGGTACCATCGGCGGCACAGCCGGTGCCGGGGTGGACGTCATGGGGGCTGATGGTGCGGCAATCAGCCAGGTCGTGAGCTCGAACGGCAATTCAGACAGTAATCCTGCCGGTGGATTCACCGTGACCGGGCTGTATGGGACGCTGACCATGGGGCTGGATGGCGAATACAGTTATACGCTCACGGCGGCATCGGTTCCCGTGGGGGCCTCGGAGGTATTTACCTACACGCTCAAAGATGGCGATGGTGATACGGATCCGGCAACACTGACCATCAATATTGCTCAGGATACCCGTGTTCCTGTATTGACCATCGGCAATGCGACGGTTGATGAGGAGGGACTGCCTGAGGGGACGGCTGCCAGTGGTAATTCGGAGATATTCAATGGCAGCTTCACCATCAACACCCAGGGGGAAAATCTGACTACCTTGACCATCGGTGGGCAGGCTTACAATTTGACCAGTGGCGGCAGTCAGACCTTGATCAACAATACGGAAGGAATGCTGACGGTAACCGGTGTCAGCGGCCCCACAGCCGGTGTCTACACGGTGAACTATACCTACACGCTCAAAGACAATGTGCTGACTCACAACGTTCAGGGCAACAGTGATACAGCGAATGGTCCGAGTTTCGTCGTGTCGGCTACGGATGCCAGTGGCGACAGTGGCACGGGTAACCTGCAGGTTGTGATCAGCGATGATGCCCCCATTGCCAATGCTGTTACCAATGCAGGCCAGGCGACTCAGGTGCAGAACACGAATCTGATGTTGATCCTCGATATCTCCGGCAGTATGGGTGACCCATCGGGCTATCAAGGCATGACTCGGATGCAGGTGATGCAGAAGTCCGCGTTGGAGCTGCTGGACAAATACAGCGCCTACGGCAGCGTCATGGTCAATATCGTGACCTTCTCCACTTCAGCCGCCAATCCGACCGGGGTGTGGGTCTCGATCGATGTAGCCAAGGCCATCATCCTTGGCCTTACCCCCACGGACTCGACCAACTACGATGATGCACTGAACGAGGCAATCAAAGCCTTTGGCGATACAGGTAAACTCGCTAATGCGCAAAATGTCTCTTACTTCATGTCGGATGGTCTGCCAAATGCCAGCTCGTTGAGCGGTACCCCCGCCACAGTTCCTGATGGCAACAACTCGCTTGGCGGTGGGAACGGGATCGATGGTGACGGCACGACACTGAGCGGTGAAACCAAGGACTGGGCCGATTTCCTGACGGCGAACAACATCAATTCGTACGCGCTCGGGATGGGCTCGGGAGCGACCCAGTCTGCACTGGATCCTATTGCCTACAACGGGGTCAGTGGTGCCAGCCCGGCAAATACCACCGCAGTGGTGGTGACTGACTTCAGCCAACTGACCGCGACCCTTTTGAGCACCGTGGTAGCTCCGCCCCTGGCAGGACAACTTATCAACGGTGTAGCGGCGAGTGCCGGGGCCGATGGTGGCTGGCTCAATGCCATTACCGTGGGAGGGGTGACTTATACCTACAACCAGAAGACGGACTCCGCCGGCGTCTCGGGAGGGACATCAGCCGGGACCTTCAATACAACGACCAACGAATGGACCATTACACTTGCAGGCGGCATCCTCAAGGTGGACATGGACAACGGCGCCTACACCTATACTCCGCCGTCATCCATTCCGGTCGGGGGGATAAACCAGGTCGTGGGTTACAGTGTGATAGACAACGATGGGGATACTGCGTCCAGCACCTTGTCCATCGTTATCAACCCGGCGGTCGGTCCTACCGTGGTTCGTGATGACTTTATCATCACCAACCAGGACCCTGCGACCATTCCGGATTGGGCCCTGCTTGCCAATGACACCGGGCCTCTGGCTGCGACCCAGATGATCACGGGCGTCTCGGGAGCTGTGGGAGGGACCGTCACAGACAATGCAGGCTCGGTAACATTTGACGATACTTCCGGCAATGCTACCCCCAGCTCTTACGAGGGTTCGTTCAACTACACCAATAGCACGACCACAGATACGGCCAAGGTGTATGTGGATGTGCAGAGCGGTTCGACACTCACCGGGAGCTATCTCGACGAGATCCTGATCGGGGGGTCTGGAAACGATACGCTCAACGGGAATGCCGGGAACGACATCCTGCTTGGGGGGCTCGGCAACGACACCTTGAATGGCGGTGAAGGCAATGATCTCCTGATCGGTGGCGCTGGCAACGATACCCTGAACGGCGGCAACGGCAATGATACGGCCAGTTACTTCGACAGCGCTGCTGGGGTCACGGTCACAGTCAATGGCGCCAATCAGAATACCGGAGGGGCAGGGACAGACAGCCTGAGCAACATGGAAAACCTGGTAGGGTCCATGTTCAACGACAGCCTGACCGGCGATGGCAATGCCAACGTCCTGAGCGGACTGGCAGGTAACGACATCTTGAGTGGTGGTGGTGGTGACGACCTGCTGATTGGGGGTACCGGCAGTGATACCCTGACTGGTGGGGCTGGCAAGGATACCTTTAAATGGATGGCAGGTGATGCAGGAGGCACGGATACCATCAAAGACTTCACCACGGGGGCCAATGGAGATGTCCTGGACCTGAGTGAACTGCTCAGTGGTGAGCATGCCGATGCGAGCACACTGGATCACTATCTTACCTTTGCTCCTGGTCCGGGCAGTGGCAAGTCGACTCTGACCATTGATCTGGATGGAGCAGGAAGTGGCACCACGACTCATACCATCCTCTTTGACAACGTGGATCTGACGGCTGGCAAATCCAATCTGCAGATCATTCAGGATCTGCTGGATCAGGGCAACCTCAAGGTCGATCCGTAAGCAGGGTATGGGGGCCGGGTGTGCCCGGCCCCTGTTATTTGACGGAGTGGGCAGATAAGATAGCAGCAGTATCAGGAGAGGGTCACCATGCAGTCATTCAACTGGGTCGACATCGACGGCATTCGCTATAGCTGGAACGGGCAGGACAATATCGTCTGCACCGGCCGCTTTGGCTATCAGGCCACGATGACGGGTGACACGCTCAACGGTCTGGAGCTGGAGAGCGAAGATGGTGAGGTGGCGGGGTTGCTCAATGTGGACTTTGCCGCCTCTCGTATCAGCTTCACGCCAGCAGAGGATGCCCCCCTGCCCCACATGATGGTGCTGGTCGGCCATGAGTGGGGGCAGCAGGAGTATTCGTTGCAGAGCCTGAGCGATACCTCCTTGCAGGGGCTGCTAAGCCACGGTGAGGAGCTTGACTGGGGTGCGTTGGCCATCGTGACGACGTCCGAGCCGAATCTGCTATCACAAGGTCATGTTCTGTCGTGGGATTCGTTCCACTTTGAGGATGAGTCGCTGTTTGGCAGCCAGGCGCCTGCTCCCGTGATGACAAGCCATGGCAACTCAGGAGGAGGGGAGATCAGCATCAATATCGACATGACCAATCAGGTGCTGGACCAGATCCCGCCGACACACGATATATGAATCCCAATCGACGACATGCATAATGACCTCCATCTAAATGATGGAGGTTTTTTTATGTGGCGTCCCCTTCTTACCCTGTCCGCGCTGGTTGTCAGTGCTCCGTTGCTTGCCATCGAGGTTCCTCAAGCCCCCCATCTGGTCGTCAGTGGCTATGCGGAGCAGAAGGCTGAACCAGACATGCTGACGCTCAATGTCGCCGTCACGGCACTGGAGAAGCAGGGCATCAAGGCCAAACAGCAGGTAGATACCAAGGTAGCTGCCTTCTTTGGCCAGCTGGAGAGCCTGGGCATCAAGCGCAGCGACGTCGAGGCGGGCAACCTGGTGATCTCCCCCGAGTATCAGTATCCCCAGAACAAGCAGCCTGAAATGGTGGGTTACCGTGCCCAGCGCCAACTGGCCGTCAAACTCTATCAACTCGACAAACTCAGCCAGTTGATGGATACCGCCCTCAAGGCGGGTCTGGAGTCCGTGACCCAGATAGAGTACGGCCTGAAGTCACCACAGGTCATCAAGGAGCAGGCCCGGCTTGGTGCTGTCGCTGATGCCACGAGCAAGGCGGAATCCCTAGCCAAGGCTTTCGGCATGAAGCTTGGCAAAGTGTATAGCGTTGAATACCGCAACAGTTCTCCCATGCCGGTCTATACCCGTGCCATGAAGGCTGCGGCAGCCCCTGCCGCCGACATGATGGAAAACAGCTATCAACAGCAGCAGATCAGCATCACTGACAATGTAGAAGCCGTCTTCCTGCTGGAATAACACAGCCCCTTTGTCCATCACTCAAACCCGAGGCAACCCCTCGGGTTTGTCATTGCAGGGGCTGGCAGGACAAGCGAGCCGCTAACTGGGTCAGGTGAAACGGGAATGGAGTAAAAAAATGCCGGTCACTGACCGGCATTTTTGTTGGAGGAGGCTCGATGCCTAGCCCAGGTTGGTCGCCAGCTTGCGTTGGCTCTTCTGTTTGAGCAGATAGCCGATACCGAGTACCAGGACCCAGGCCGGGATCAGCTCGACCGAGATGCGGGTGCCGTCGTTCATGTACATGATCACCAGGATGGCGGCCATGAAGGCGAGGCAGAGGTAGTTGCCAAACGGGCTCCACAGTGCCTTGAACTTGGTGGTGACCCCTTCTGCGGCCTTCACCTTGCGGAACTTGAGGTGCGCCAGGCTGATCATGGCCCAGTTGATGACCAGTGCGGAGACCACCAGGGACATCAGTAGACCAAAGGCCTTGCCCGGGATCAGGTAGTTGATGAGTACGCACAGCAGGGTGGCCGCGGCCGAGATGGTGATGGCGGTCAGGGGCACGCCGCTCTTGCTGGTCTTGAGCAGGGCCTTGGGGCCGTTGCCCTGCTTGGCCAGGCCAAACAGCATGCGGCTGTTGCAGTAGACGCAGCTGTTGTACACCGACAGCGCGGCGGTCAGCACCACCAGGTTAAGTACGTTGGCTACCAGGTTGCTGTCGAGCGCATGGAAGATCATCACGAACGGGCTGCCGCCTTCCACCACCTTGCCCCAGGGATAGAGGGAGAGCAGTACGGTGAGGGCACCGATGTAGAAGATGAGGATGCGGTAGATCACCTGGTTGGTGGCCTTGGGGATGCTCTTCTCGGGATTGTCCGCTTCCGCTGCCGTGATGCCGACCAGCTCCAGACCGCCGAAGGAGAACATGATGAAGGCCATGGCCATCACCAGCCCGCCGACGCCGTTGGGGAAGAAGCCACCCTGGGCCCAGAGGTTGCTGACCGTGGCCTCGGGGCCGCCGCTGCCGGAGAACAGCATCCAGCCGCCGAATCCGATCATGCCGAGAATGGCGACCACCTTGATGATGGCGAACCAGAACTCCATTTCGCCGAACGCCTTGACGTTGGAGAGGTTGATGGCGTTGATCAGCACGAAGAAGAAGGCCGCCGACATCCAGGTCGGGATCTCGGGCCACCAGTACTGGACATAGATACCGACTGCCGTCAGCTCGGCCATGCTCACCAGCACATAGAGCACCCAGTAGTTCCAGCCGGAGGCGAAGCCGGCGAAGTCACCCCAGTACTTGTAGGCAAAATGGCTGAATGAGCCGGCAACCGGCTCTTCCACCACCATCTCGCCCAGCTGGCGCATGATGAGGAAGGCGATGAAGCCGCCGATGGCATAACCCAGCAGCACCGCAGGGCCCGCCATCTTGATGGTGTCGGCAATGCCGAGGAACAGGCCGGTACCGATGGCACCGCCCAGTGCGATGAGCTGGATATGGCGGTTTTTCAGACCGCGCTTGAGCTCCTCGCCGTGTTGTTGAAGATCCATTCTTCCTTCCTTACGTCGCTGAAATCACTCGGCTCGCGTCCCGTCAGCCACAGCACGTCCTCTGCCTGGCGCGGCATCTTGTGCCGAAAACGTGACGAAATCCGTATTTATATCGTTACGGTTTGCCGCTGGCTGTTTTTTGTAGCGGCTACCAACCCGAGCAGAATAGTGATAATCGACCGTCCATGCACCTGTTTTCCTCATCATTAGCTGCTGTTTTGTGCGCCACGCAGGTTTTTCATGATCTGGAAAGGGGTTTTGAGAGTGGTTGCTGGTTTTGTGTTCGGATGGATTCGCACCTGTTGACGCTAATTGGTTTTTATGATGCTTTTGCCCTTTGATAAAAAGGGACTCATATGATGGAGCGTATAGTCGGTGGCCTGGTGATGGCCGTGCTCTGGCTCGGGATCTGGCTCTCCCCCATGTTGCTGACGATGGCGATGAGCAGCCTTGTTGTCTGGGGCTGGTTGGGAGCGGATTACCTGGTGAACCACGTCGCCATGGTGCTCATCCTTGCTGCCGGGATGGGGTTGGTGCCAGCCTGCTGGCTGAGCGAGCGAGTCCGCAAGGGCAGGGGACTCATCCATTTTCACGGCATGTTGATGAACAACAAGGAGCTCAACAAGCCCTGAGCCTGCTTGCCCCGCGAGTGATGGGATGCCAGCGATGATGCTGGCATCATTTTTTCATCCTGTTTCTCTGTTTCGTTATCTTGCCACTCATCTATTTCATGGTGCGTTGTGCTGTCACAGCCTTGCAGGTTAGCAGAGCTGGCGGCGAAGGCCGGTCGCTTCCAGGATCTTGGCGCTGATCTCCTCGACCGAGTGGGAGCTGGTATCGAGGAAGCGGATCGCCTCCTGGCGGAACAGCCTCTCGACGCTGGCCAGCTCCTGTTTGCATTGATCAAGCGAGGAGTAGCGGCTGTTGGCGCGGCGCTGGTTGCGGATCTCGTGCAGCCGCTGCGGCATGATGGTGAGGCCGAACAATTTGTGGCGATTGGCCTTGAGGGCGGCGGGCAGTTCCAGCGATCCCATGTCCTGCTCGATAAAGGGATAGTTGGCGGCGCGAATGCCAAATTGCAGTGCCAGATAGAGGCTGGTCGGTGTCTTGCCGCAACGGGAGACCCCGATGAGGATGATGTCTGCCTCGTCATACTCCTTGGTGGTGATGCCATCGTCGTTGGCCAGCGCAAAGTTGACCGCTTCGATGCGATCGTCGTACAGCTTGCGGTTTTCCATGCCATGGGTGCGATGCAACCTGGGTTCGGCCTTGATACCGAGCTCCTGTTCGAGAGGGCTCACGAAGGTGTTGAGAAAATCGTGGCTGCTGGCCTGGGCCTTGAGCACCTCTTCACGCACCATGGGGTCGACGATGGTGTGAAACAGAATGGGGCGCACCCCGGTCTGGCGAAACTGCTCGTCAATGCGTGCCCGTACCTGGCGCGCTTTCTCCTGGGTCTCGACAAAGGGGATGGTGACCTGTTCGAAGGCCAGGGGAAACTGGCTCAACACGGCGTGGCCGAAGACTTCGGCGGTGATGGCGGTGCCGTCGGATACATAGAATACGGTGTGCACTGCGGACTCCTGTGGTGCGCTCCAGAGGGCGGCGAGAAATAAGTATCTCTCGAAACCATATCGTTTTTGTCAACAGATCTGCCATGCCCAAGTTGTGAACTCGCTTGCAAACCTGAGTCGTTACCTTTTTGTGTCGCTATTGTAGAATGCCTGTGTCAAACGACCATCCCCAACTCTTGCTCGGGGATTTTTTTGACAATAAATAGAAAACGTTTTCATGGTCGTTGGCAACAGACACTAACAAAAACACACGACTTGGCACAGCAGGTGAATTGTCACCCTGGCCCCCCAACCTGGAGACATGCAAATGCAACAGTACGTACTCTGGTACGAACAGCTCGGTATGCAGGACGTTGAACGCGTCGGCGGCAAGAATGCATCCCTTGGCGAGATGATCAGCAACCTCTCGGGGGCCGGCGTGTCCGTGCCGGGCGGGTTTGCGACCACCGCCTTTGCGTTTAACGAGTTTCTGGAGTTAAGCGGCCTCAACGGCAAGATCCATGACCTGCTCGACAGTCTGGATGTGGATGACATCGCCGCCCTCAACCGGGCCGGTCAGCAGATCCGCGACTGGGTGGTGGAAGCGCCCTTCCAGCCCGCTCTGGAGCAGGCGGTGCGCGAGGCCTACGACAAGCTGAGCGCCGGGCTCGAGGCATCCTTTGCCGTGCGCTCCTCCGCCACCGCGGAAGACATGCCGGATGCGTCGTTTGCCGGTCAGCAGGAGACCTTCCTCAACGTGCGCGGCATCGATGCCGTCATGACAGCCATCAAGCATGTGTTTGCGTCGCTTTTCAACGACCGCGCCATCTCCTACCGGGTCCATCAGGGGTACGATCACAAGGGCGTGGCGCTCTCTGCCGGGGTGCAGCGCATGGTGCGCTCGGATCTCGCTGCCTCCGGCGTCATGTTTACCCTGGACACCGAATCCGGCTTCAACGACGTGGTCTTCATCACCGGCGCCCAGGGTTTGGGCGAGATGGTGGTGCAGGGGGCCGTCAACCCGGACGAGTTCTATGTGCACAAGCCGACCCTCAAGGCCGGGCGCCCTGCCGTGGTGCGCAAGACGCTGGGTTCCAAGCTCATCAAGATGACCTACTCCGGGGATGCCGGTCATGGCCGTCAGGTGAAGGTGGTCGACACCACCGATGCCGAGCGCAACCGCTTCTGCATCACGGACGAGGAAGTGATGGCCCTGGCAAAGCAGGCCCTCATCATCGAGCAGCATTACGGTCGTCCGATGGACATCGAGTGGGCCAAGGATGGTCAGGATGGCAAGCTCTACATCGTTCAAGCCCGTCCGGAAACCGTGCGTAGCCGCCAGGAAGCCAATACCCTCGAGCGCTTTGCCCTCAAGCAAACCGGCAAGGTGCTGATCGAGGGGCGCGCCATCGGCCACAAGATTGGCGCGGGTCCGGCCCGTGTCATCTCCTCCATCAGCCAGATGGATGAAGTGCAGCCTGGCGATGTGCTGGTCACCGACATGACGGATCCGGATTGGGAGCCCATCATGAAGCGCGCTTCCGCCATCGTCACCAACCGGGGTGGGCGCACCTGTCACGCCGCCATCATCGCCCGGGAGCTTGGCATTCCGGCAGTGGTGGGTTGCGGCAACGCCACCGACCACATCCAGGATGGTCAGCTCATCACCGTCTCCTGCGCGGAAGGGGATACCGGCTTCATCTATGACGGCGAGCTCGACTTCGACGTGGCGGTGACCGAGGTGGGCAACATGCCGCGCCTGCCCATCAAGATCATGATGAACGTCGGCAATCCGGACCGCGCCTTCGATTTTGCCCAGTTGCCGAATGCCGGCGTGGGCCTGGCCCGCCTCGAGTTCATCATCAACCGCATGATCGGGGTCCACCCCAAGGCGCTGCTGGAGTTCGATCAGCAGACCCCGGAACTCCAGGCCACCATCACCAGGATGATCGCGGGCTACGAGAGCCCACGGGAGTTCTACGTAGCCAAGCTGACGGAAGGGATCGCCACCCTGGCGGCCGCCTTCTGGCCTGAGCGGGTCATCGTGCGGATGTCGGACTTCAAGTCCAATGAGTACGCCAACCTGGTGGGGGGCCGTGGTTACGAACCCCATGAAGAGAACCCCATGATCGGTTTCCGTGGCGCGTCGCGCTACATCGCCGACAGCTTCCGCCCCTGCTTCGCCCTTGAGTGCGAGGCGATGAAACGGGTACGGGATGTCATGGGGCTGACCAACGTCGAGGTGATGATCCCCTTCGTGCGTACCCTGGGTGAGGCGGAGCAGGTGGTGGAGATACTGGCTGAGAACGGCTTGCGCCGTGGCGAGCGCGGCCTGAAAGTCATCATGATGTGCGAGCTGCCCTCCAATGCGCTGCTGGCGGACAAGTTCCTCGAGCACTTCGACGGCTTCTCCATCGGCTCCAATGACATGACCCAGTTGACCCTGGGGCTGGATCGGGACTCCGGGCTCATCGCCCACCTGTTCGACGAGCGCAACGAAGCGGTCAAGGCGCTGCTGGCCATGGCCATCGCCGCCGCCCGCAAGGCGGGCAAGTACGTGGGGATCTGCGGCCAGGGGCCGTCCGATCACCCGGACTTCGCCGCCTGGCTGGTCGAGCAGGGGATCGATTCCGTGTCGCTCAACCCCGATACCGTGGTCGACACCTGGCTCTATCTGGCCGAGCAGCACAAGGCCGGCTGAGCCGCTTTTGTGCCTGTGTGGCGATAGCGCTGCACTGTGATAAAAGACACGGCGTCCGAGAGGGCGCCGTTTTCATGCCGGCATGCGGTGCATGTCTATGTTGTCCGATGCCTGCCTTCTCCTGCGCAAAAATGGCGTGCCAGATCATGCTGTTACGATCCACAACCTCGCCGAACTATAGGCCAATCTGAGGGCCGGGATGTCGATAAGGGCGTCGGGGGAGGCCGTGCGTGGCCATGAGCCCTAGCCGCAGGCAGGCTAGCAAGTCGCCGCCGCGCCTTGCCCCTGGGGGGGCGGGAAATGTGCAGTTGCGGGCAAGCAGATCAAGTTGTGACTTTGGTCCCATTGGTTGGCATAAGTCAGGGAATGAGTGAGGCCGGTGACACTGCGCCCGATGAGAGGGCGCGAGGATGATGCCGTCATGGGCTGCAATCCAAAGCGGGTGCCTCATATTGCCTCTGCCCGGATGGAACCTGGGCAAACACAGTCGTCACCATCGCTGATAACACTCCAATCACAAATAAAGCAATAAGAGGGGTCATGGAGAGAGATATCAGTTTTTTGATGGTCGGTCTCCTTGCCATGATATCAAGGCAAGCTTTGAAAACGCTTTCTCTTGGCTGTCCTCTGTTTTAATAACGGCAATACCTCAGAGTTTAATTCCGAAAAAATTAAAAACTCATTTTTTTATCTTGCTCATTCACGTCCCTTTAGCAGAAATATGTTCATATCTCATTGTTATTAAATGATTTTATTGTTGATGAATGGCAAGGTAATTTGATTGGCATGCACTGGCGGTCTTATTATGTGAGCATAAAACGATTCAGTCTGGATACAGCAATTGAACTGATAATGGTGCCGTATGAGGGGAGATGCCGGTGGGCCAGATAGGGCATGGCTTGATAAAGAGGTAACCATGCTTGAAGTGAATGTCAGCGATGATGAGGTGACCCGTGCCACTTGCTTTTTGCCGTCATTGTGTGGTGGCTGTCGCCATATTAAGCCCAATTCATTCAGTAGGGGGGAATAGCGGGTGACGACCATCATAAGCCATAGCATCGAAGGTCATGATTATATCAGGCATACTATTGAACCCATCGCCAACCTGCATGTCGGGGATATTGTTGCAGTTGAGGTTATTTCATTTTCAGAAAAAAAGGCTGTCTTTTCCAGAGCGAACTTCAGCAACATGACCACCTCCTACGCCGCATGGCTATTTACGCAACAACTGGTGTTCTTTAAAGATCTTAATAAAATCGACAGTCGCCTCTATCAGGCGGTGTTTCTCCGTGTCGATATGCATTTGATGGAATGCTTTATCTCTTGGGAAGATTTCGGTTCGTATATATCGAATTTTGGACTGAGTATGGCCTTTGAGATGGCGGATATTGCTGATGGTATCCCAGATTTGGCATTGAATAATATGGCGAGGCTTAGAAGATTAGGGGTCAAGTTATGGATAAACAATGCCGATGAATCCTTGTTGTCGATGGACCATGTATCCGCAGCCTTGTTCGATGGCATTAGGGTCAATAAACAGTTCTTCTGGCGCTGCTTCACCCGATGTGATGGCACCGCCATGACCAGGCTCACTGCTGACTGGGGGCATGACAATGTCATCATCGAGGGGGTCGAAAACAAGCATCACCTCTCATTCCTCAGATTACATGGCTTTGTTCAGGGGCAAGGGTTTTATTGGCGGGCCAGGTTATTACGCAACCTCATTTCGAGTCTGTGATTGATGAAAAACCTGACCGGTCCTAACGGAATTAGATGAAAACATATTATGCGTGTTTGGTCGTGATTTAAAAAATAGTTAGAGAAATGCCAGCGCTCTTCACCCTGTAAACAAGGAGCAACGGCAATGAATTACTGCATATTGATGGCTGAGATAAATATCAACGTGATGTCGTGTTGCATCAATGAATTTCCCTGACCTGAGAGAACCTTGTCGATAATATGGACAAGACGGGCAGATGCCGGCTTTATCGCGAGCGGGTCGGGGGACCATACCACAGATGTATCGAGGGTCTCCTGCATGTCTCACACCGCCCGTCCAACGACCAAATACGCCTTTAGTACCAAATATTTCTGGTTACTTGCCATGCCCATGTTGCTGGGGATCGGTGGGGTGTTTGCACTCTCTATCTTCAATCATCGCGCCGGGGTGGAGCAGAAGCTGGTGATTCTCAACCACGCCATTGCGATCGCCGAAGCGGAGAGCCTCGAACAGGTGGAGCAGGTGTTGGTCGCCGAGGTCAATGCCGACGAGCTGCGTCCTCTGACCTTCTCCGAGGAAGACAAGGCCTACAGCCGCAACCTGTGGAATGACAAGGTGACGCTCGGCGAGCAACTGAACCTGATCTACTACGCCGATGCGAGCGGACAGAGTTTTTCCAATAACGAGGAGCAGGATCTGGCCTGGGACACCACCCAGTTTGACTCGACGAATCGTGCCTGGTTCAAGGGGGCGCTCGGCACCTCCGGTTTCAGCTGGACCGGCGCTTATCCGGATGCGCTGACCGGGGCCTATACCCTGACCGTCTCCCATCGGCTAAGGCCATTTGGGGGGGTGAAGGAGCGTGTCATCGGCCTCGACATCAACCTGCCCGCCTGGTCGCAGCGGCTCAGCACCATGCTCTATCGGGACAACGGCTTGAATCACCTGCTGTTTGACCGATCCAGCGGCCAGATCCTGGTCCATTCCCAGGCCGAGTTCAATGGTCAGGTCATCGCCTATCCCTGGCTAGCGCGGCTGGAGGGAGCGTCCGGCACCTTCTTCTCGGAGGAAGTCGGCCAGTATGTGGCTTATCAGGCCCTGCCGGGGCGTTCGAACCTACTGGCCATCAGTATGCAGCCGAGGCGAGACGCGGTGGCCTTGGTGGGGGGCGGTGCCGTCATTGTGCTGTTGCTGTTGTCGAGCGCTCTGTTCATCGTGATGGCGATCCTCTTTCGCTTGCGGCTGTCGGCGCTGATCGGGGGGCTTATCCAGATGGTGCGCCTGCTGCGTTTGAGCTCGACGCAGGAGAGGGCGACGATGATACTGCCGGATTTCCCGGAGATAGCGGAGCTGCACGAGGAGCTGAATCTGGTCTCCGATCGCTTGCAGGCGTCGCACGATGCCGCCAACCGGGATGCACTGACCGGTCTTTATAATCGCCGCTTCCTGGATGAACGGCTCAGGCAACTGCACAGCGAGGGGAGGCCGTTCGTGCTGGCGCTGGTGGATCTCGACAACTTCAAGAGCATCAATGATGGCCATGGCCATGCCGTCGGTGATGTGGTGTTGCGCCGCTGCGCCTCGCTCGGGCAGGAGCGGCTCGCCAATGCGGCCTCCCTGTGCCGGTATGGTGGCGAGGAGCTGGTCGCCCTGTTCGAACACTGCACCCTGGCCGAGGCCGAGTGGCTGATGGCACAGTGGCGCCAGGGGGTGGGTGAGATGAGATGGCGGGATGAGGCGATGAAGGTGACCTTCAGTGGAGGCATCGGCGCGACCGAGGGGCGCACTCCGGAAGCGTTGATGGAGCAGGTGGATCAGGCCCTGTACCGCGCCAAGCAAGATGGCAAGGATCGAATCTATCGCGCCACCGGGCTTTGATGGCACAGTCCGGCAGCCCTTCTCTGTGGTGGTGCAATTGTGGGCTGGCCAGCCAGCACGATCAGGGGGCGTGACAGAGGGGGCCCGGATGCCCCTTATCGATACACTCTCACCCCTCCAGCTGTTAAGGTAGCGAGAGACAGGTTAACTGGATGGACTCATGACCCTATTGCAGTGGCACAAGGCCAGGCTGGCCCTTCACGGCAGCCAGACCCTCTTCATTCCCGATCTTGAGCTGGCGCCTCAAGCGTGCTGGGCCTTCGTCGGCAGCAACGGCAGCGGCAAGACGGCGCTGGCGTCGGCCCTGTGCGGCGAGCTGGTCGTGCGTGCCGGAGCGGTATCGGGCCGAGTCCGAGCCGAGCGACTCTCGTTCGAGTCGCAGCAACAGCTGGGGGAGCTGGACTGGCAGCGGCGCAATACCGACATGCTGGGAGAAGAGGAGGAGGCGGGGTATCGGGTATCGACCCTGATGCTGGAGGCGGGGGACGAGGAGCATGAGGCCCGCGCGCTGCTGGCCCGTTTTGGCATCGAACCCCTGTGGGAGCGCCCCTATCGCTACCTCTCGAGCGGGGAGGGGCGCAAGCTGCTGCTGGCCCGGGCCCTGCTGGGGCGACCCGAGCTGCTGGTGTTGGACGAACCCTTCGATGGTCTGGATCAGGGGGCCAGGGCTTCTTTGATGATGTTGCTGGCCGACCTGGTGTCAGAGGGGCTGCGTCTGGTGGTGATCGTCAACCGTTTTGATGAGATCCCCCCCTTTGCCACTCACCTCGGCCTGCTCGGCGAGTGTCGTCTGCTGCTGGCGGGGGAGCGCGAGGCGGTGCTCGGCAGCCAGGAGGTGGCCCAGCTGGCTCGCGCCGAAACCACGTCCCCCCGTTTGCCGCCACCGCTGACGACACCCGAGCCCTTGCCTCCCGGCCCTCGGGTCGTCATGAAAGCCATGCGTATCGCTTACGGGGATCAGGTGATCATCGACGGGCTCGACTGGACCATTGACGAGGGGGAGCACTGGCAACTGGTGGGACCAAACGGCGCTGGCAAGTCGACCCTGCTCTCCCTCATCACCGGAGATCACCCGCAAGGTTACAACAATGAGCTCCATCTGTTCGGACGGCGGCGGGGCAGCGGCGAGAGCATCTGGGAGATCAAGCGCCATATCGGGCTCGTGAGCCCGGCGCTGCATCTGGACTATCGTGTCAGCTGCCCGGTGCAGACAGTGATCCTCTCCGGTTTCTACGACTCCATCGGGCTTTATACCCGGCCGGGGGATCGTCAGCTGGCGCTGGCCAACCAGTGGCTGGCCCTGCTGGGGCTGGCCGATCAGGGGGCGCAGCCTTTCCACTCTCTCTCTTTCGGTCAGCAGCGACTGGTGCTGATCGCCCGTGCCCTGGTCAAACATCCGCCGCTGCTCATCCTGGACGAACCCCTGCAGGGACTGGATCCCCTCAACCGTCACCTGGTACGGGAGATGGTGGCGCGCCTCGTGGGCGAGGGAACCCAGCTGTTGTTCGTTTCCCATCATGCCGATGATGCGCCCCCCGGTCTGACCCACAGGCTGAGCTTCGTGCCAAGGGAGGGGGGAGGATACGACTATCTGCAGGAGCGTCTGGGGGGCTGATCCGTCCGGGCGGCATGGTCAGAGAGGGGCTGGTTCGGCAAGGAGCGGCGGCATCCCCAGCAGCGTCCACCACAGCCCGAAGAAGAGCATGATCCCCAGCCAGAGCCAGGCAAGATAGTGACGGGTGGCAGCCATACCCGTCACAGTCACCATGAGTGCCGCCCCGAAGGCGATGAGGGCGAACAGAAAGGGCGCCATATTGTCCATCATGGCGGTCATTTCACCAGGGAGAGGATCTGGCGAAATGCCGGATGGCGGCAATCCCTCATCAGCGCGTAAAGACACATCTCCACCGACGTCAGCGCAGCTCCCCTGGCCGCAAGCTGGCCGATGGCGAGATCCCGGTTGGCAGCGCAGCGAGACGACACCGCATCCACCACCAGCGAGACCCGGGCACCGCTGGCGAGAAGCCCCAGCACGCTCTGGTAGACGCAGATATGGGTCTCGATGCCACATACCAGCCAATGCTCGACCCCGCTCTCGGCCAACGCGGTCGCCACCGTCGGCTCCCCCAGGGCGCCGAAGCTGTATTTGGGCAGCACAAGATCGCCTGCCTGCAGCGACTGCAGTTCGGGCACGGTGGCACCGAGCTTGTCCGGGTTCTGCTCCAGCCAGACAACCGGCAGCCCCAGCACCTTGGCCCCTTGCACCAGCCTGGCGGTATTGGCAATCAGGGCGTCGCTCTCCTCGACCAGGCGGGCCAGCTTGCCCTGGATATCGACGACCAGCAGGCCGGTAGTGTTTTGCTCAAGCATGAATGTCTCCTTGTTTGTGGCGGACAGCCTCGCCTGAAGGCTTTCGTTGGCTGACTGAGTGGCGCTGCTTTACTCGCTTGCCGTGTCTGGGCATTCAAGGTAGGTCATCGCCTCGATGTTGTTGCCATCGGGATCGCGCAGGAAGGCGGCGTAGTAATTGGGGGCATAGTGGGGACGCAGCCCCGGTGGCCCATTGCAGGCAAAGCCTGCCTTGATCCCCGCGTGATGGAACGCATCCACCTGGGTCGCGTCGTCGGCCCTGAATGCGAGATGGCAGGAGGCGCCCTGCTGCCCCCGCTCAATCAGGAAGCCCACGTGATCGCGGCCCATCAGGCCAAAACCGGCCGCCGCCTCATCAGACCATTTGAGTTCTATCAAAAGAGGAGCCAGTACGGTGGCGTAGAAGTGCTGACAGGAGTCAAAACGCACCACCTTGATTTCAACATGATCGAACACGGTGACTCCTTGTGTGGCCTGGGTGTAGAGCAGCCCATCAGGCCCTCATGGGAACCCGTTGAAATGGGTATCGAATGACCACAATAAGTCAGTTTGACGCCAGGCAGGGAGAGGGCAAGGCGCATAACTGCGCGCTCTGTCAAAGATTTTTCATCCAGTTGCGGGATGCGCTTTGCTTCGTGCTGGCCAAGCTTGCCCGGTTTTGTTGCTTGGCGAAGGCTACGAGCTCTGTTATGGTGTGCTCATTTAGCCGTTTGGATGGCTGGATGGTTGTGCGCTGACTGCATGTTCGCGCCCCCGACCGCTCACCGTTTTGATGATCATGTTGACAGGGAGTTTTTATGCAACGTCGTTCCTTCTTCACCCTTTCCGCCCTGGCGTTGCTCGCCAGCAGCCTGCCGCTGTCCGCCTTTGCCATCGATGAGGCGAAGAAAGAGATCGTCATCGGCACCACGGTTGGCGACTTTGCCGACATGGTGACCGACTCTATCAAGCCGCAGCTTGAAGCCAAGGGCTACAAGGTCAAACTGGTGGAGTTCACCGATTACGTGACCCCCAACATCGCCCTGGCGGACGGGTCGCTTGACGTCAACTGCTTCCAGCACAAGCCCTATCTGGAGAGCTTCGCCAAAGACCGGGGTCTCTCTCTGGCGCCCATCACCCAGGTACCGACCGGTCCCATGGGGCTCTACGCCGGCAAGCTGGGGGATCTGAAGGCGGTGAAAGAGGGAAGCACGGTCGCCATCCCGAACGATCCCACCAACCAGGCGCGGGCACTGCTGATGTTGCAGGATCTGGGCTGGCTGAGCCTCAAGGAGGGGATCAATCCCCTCAAGGCGAGCGAGTTCGACGTGGTGAAGAACCCCCACAACCTCAAGCTGGTGCTGCTGGAGGCGGCGCAGCTGCCGCGCTCCCGTGAGGATGTGGATTTCTCCGTCATCAACGGCAACTTTGCCGCCTCAAGCGGGATCCCGTTCAGCTCCGGCCTCTTCCTCGAGCGCAGCTATGACTTCATCAACTGGGTGGTGGTAAAGAGCGCCGATGCGGGCAAGCCGTTTGCCAAGGATGTGGCGGCCGCCTACAACTCCCCTGAATTCAAGGCTTATGCCGCCAAGCGCTTCGTCGGCTACAAGTATCCCGAGGGCTGGCAGCAGAAGGGGTGAGTGGCGTACAAGCGATAAAAACGGGCACCCAGGTGCCCGTTTTTTATTGGAGGTCAGTAGTGGCGCAACCACCAGCGGGCGGCCAGGAGGGCGGTGAGGCTGCCAAGCAGGGCGCTTGCCAGTACATCCAGGGGCCAGTGCATGCCGATAAGGGTGCGCGAGAGGCCAATCCCGATGGCCCAGAGCGGCAGCAGCCAGGCCCCGGCGGGTGCCCGGGCCAGCCAGATCAGGCCGAAGAACTGGGCGAGGCTCATGGCGGCGATGCTGTGACCGGAGGGAAAGGCATAGTTGACCTCTGCCTGCCAGTGCTGGCCGAGCCAGGCGGGCAGCGCCAACAACTGGGTCGCGGCGTGGACCTGTTCGCTCCGAAGGGCCTGGCTTCCCCCATAGAACTGGCGGATGGCGGGGATCAGCTCCTGGCTCTCCAGCCAGATGAGGTAGGGCCTGGGCTCCTCGGTCAGCAGCTTGATGAGGCTCTTGATGACCCAGTCGCTCGCCAGTACGGCAAAGAGGGCGCCAGCCAGCGCCAGCAGGGCGCGACTGTCCAGCGTCAGCTTGTGTCTTGTGAGCAGCAGCAGGGCGGCGATGGTGAAGACCAGCCCCGGCAAGTCCACCATGCGGGTGAGGGCGTAGGGCCACCATAGCCAGCCCGATTGCAGGGCCTGGGTCATGAACGGCTGCCAGGGCAGGCAGACGAGCAGCAGCAGGGGGAGGAGCAGGAGGGCATTGAAATGAAGCACCTTGCGGCGTGGCAACGAAGAGGAGTGAGTCGGCATCAAGGGGTCCGGTTCGGTGGCGCGAGCGGCTAAAAAGAGGCGTCATTGTGCCAGTCAGGTTGCTCTGGTCAAGGCGAAGGGGGCGAGGGCAACAGGCTGTTACATATGATGCTGCCGGGCATCGTGCCCGCACCAGAGGCCGGGAGGCGGAAAGATGGCCGCAGAGCGGTCTGCCAACAAGCCTCTGAAAATCCGTCGCGTTTGGGCTAGAATGGCGCGCCTGTGGCCCTTGTGGACGAGATGCGTGCCGATGAAGATCGTCGTAGATGAAAATATGCCCCATGCGGTGGAGCTGTTTGCGGAATTTGGTGAAGTGGTTCCCCTGCCGGGACGAGAAATAAAGGCCGCGGATCTGCAAGAGGCGGATGTGCTGCTGGTGCGCTCCGTGACCCGGGTCAACGAAGCGCTCCTGGCGAGTTGCCCCAGGCTGGGGTTTGTCGGCACGGCCACCATCGGCACGGATCACATCGATCAGGGGCTGCTGGCGGCGCGGGGCATCCCCTTCTTCAGCGCCCCCGGCTGCAACAAGGTGTCGGTGGGGGACTACGTGCTCTCCGCCCTGCTGGTTCTGGCGGAACGCCATGAGCTGACCTTGAGCGAGATGAGCCTCGCCGTCATCGGTGCCGGCAACACTGGCGAGAGCGTGGCCGGCAAGGCCGAGGCGCTCGGGATGAAGGTGCTGCGCTGCGACCCGCCCCTGGCCCGTAGCGGCGCTGCTGGCGACTTCGTGGATTACCGCACTGCCCTGGATGCCGACATCGTCAGCTTCCATGTCCCCTATCTTCGTGAAGGGGATGAGGCCACCTTCCACCTGCTGGGAGCCGAGGAGATCGCCGAGCGTCCGGCCGGGCAGATCCTCATCAACGCCTCCCGCGGCGAGGTGTGGGACAACCGTGCCCTGCTTGTCCGCCAGCAGGGGCCCCATCCCCTGCGGCTGGTGATGGACGTATGGGAAGGAGAGCCGGAGCCCCTCAATGAACTGGTGCCCCATACCGAGCTGGCCACCCCGCACATCGCCGGTTACAGCCTGGAAGGCAAGGCCCGTGGTACCTGGATGCTCTATGAGGCGCTGTGCCGGCAACTGGGGCGCACCCCGCGCCAGGATCTGCAATCCCTGCTGCCTGCCCCAGAGGTGCGCGAGCTAACGCCGGGGCAGCCAGCGGATCAGGCGCTCATCAAGCAGCTTGTCCACCTTGTTTATGACGTGCGCCGGGACGACGCCCGTTTTCGCAACCGGATCGGGCTGCCCGGCAGCTTCGATGAGCAGCGCAAGCGCTACCCCGAGCGGCGCGAACTTGGCGCCCTGCAACTGAAAGGGCCCTTCGCCGACGACAGACTGGCCCGACTGGGCTTTGCCGTCTCGGAGCAATAAACCCGATTTCAACAAGGGGAGGGGCTTGCCCAGGCGGCGCCTCCCCCCGGCCCGGCATCATGGCGGGCCTGTCATCAAACCGATACGCGTGCCAGCCGGGGCCCTCATGCCCGGCCCCGACGGGCCGCATCACAGGAGAACAGATCAGTGAGTCAGCAATTCAACGTAGCGGTATTGGGTGCCAGCGGCGCCGTGGGTCAGGCCATGATCGAGATCCTGGAGGAGCGCGCCTTCCCGGTAGCGACCCTCTATCCGCTCGCCTCCAGTCGCAGCGCTGGGGACACGGTGCGCTTTGGCGGCAAGAACGTCGACATCCTTGACGTGGAGGCCTTTGACTGGAGCCAGGTGGAGATCGCACTCTTCTCCGCCGGTGCCGAGGTCTCGGCCAAATGGGCGCCCATCGCCGCCGAGCACGGCTGCATCGTCATCGACAACACCTCCTGCTTCCGCTACGACGAGGACATTCCCCTGGTCATTCCGGAAGTGAACCCGGACGCGCTGGCCGATTTTCGCAACCGCAACATCATCGCCAACCCCAACTGCTCCACCATCCAGATGCTGGTGGCGCTCAAGCCCCTGCACGACGAGGTGGGCATCAGTCGCATCAACGTGGCGACCTACCAATCCGTCTCCGGCTCCGGCAAGGAAGGGGTGAGCGAGCTGGCGGGCCAGACCGCCCACCTGCTCAACGGCCGTCCGGTGGAGCCGACCCTCTATCCGCAGCAGATCGCCTTCAACCTGATCCCGCAGATCGATGACTTCACCGACAACGGCTACACCCGGGAAGAGATGAAAATGGTGTGGGAGACCCAGAAGATCCTGGGGGATGCCAGCATCGCCGTGAACCCCACCTGCGTGCGGGTACCGGTCTTCTACGGTCACGCTGAGGCGGTCCATGTGGAGCTGCACCAGCCGCTGGACGCCGAGCAGGTCAAGGAGCTGTTGCGCAATGCCCCGGGCGTCACCCTGTTTGATGATGAAGGGGACTACCCGACCCCGGTGCGCGATGCCACCGGTCAGGATGACGTGATGGTCGGGCGGGTGCGCCAGGATATTTCTCATCCGAGTGGTATCAATATGTGGATCGTGGCCGATAACGTTCGTAAGGGCGCGGCGACCAACAGCGTGCAGATTGCAGAACTGCTGGTACGCGACTACCTCTGAGGCCGGATGTCGGCCCCGGGCGGGGAGGGAACCCCGCCTTGATGTGGGCGCCCTGGCCCCGGGATGTGACCGGGAACCCACTCTCCGGTTTTTGGAATACCGTGTGATATCAGTGGACTAGGTTTTTTTCTACACTCTGGTTCGCGTCTGGGGCTGCTTTCTGGTCGCCGCCGGGCGCGAAATATGTCGGATCGCTGGCTTGAGACCGGCGCCTGATTTATATTGAGCCGATTGTTTTGGGGTAACTATCCAGATTTTTCAATGTGATAGGGCCGTCATACGAAGGAACGAATATGGGACATTCCCGCATAACGCTGGCAACGCTACTCGCATTGGGGCTTCTGGGCACGGTTCAGGCCGAAGAGGGGGCGCGAGAACCCTTCTTTGTCGAACTCAAGGGACCGGATGGCTCACCGCCCCCCGCGGTGCAACCAGAGCCCCGGGCCCAGCCCGTGGCGCCCGTCACCCTGCCCAGAGCCCAGCCCATCGTGCGTCAGGTGCCTGCTGCGTCGGCTGGCAGTTATGGTCCCGTGCGTCCCACCGACACCCTCTGGAGTCTGGCGAGCAAGCATCGCCCGTCCAACCGGGTAAGTGTCTACCAGACCATGGTGGCCATCTATGACAAGAACCCCCGAAGCTTCGCAGACGGCAACATCAACCATATTCTGGTGGGTTCCCACATCCTGCTGCCCACCGCCGCAGAGGCGGGGCGCATCACGGATGCCGAAGCACGCCGTCGCTTCAACAGCGACAACGCGAGCTGGAAGGGGCTGAGCCCCAAATACCTGGCCAACAAGCAATCCCACGTCGCCCAGCCGGTGGTGAGCAAACCTGCTCCGGCCAAGCCGGCTGTGGTGGCCAAGAATACACCGCCCAAGGCGGCGCCGATCCCGGCGGCACCCAAGGCAACGGCTCCAGCCCCCGAGGTGAAGGAGACCGCCAAGGCGGCTGTCTCCACCCCCGTGGTGGTGAGCGCTGCTGCGAGCAGCGCCGCCAGCACGGCGCCGGCGCCCCTGCCCGCCACTGCGGTGGGCAAACCCTCTACCGAGATGGCGCTGGCCCTGGAAGATGCCAACGCCCAGCTCGGCCAGGTCACCGAGATGAACCACAGGCTCAAGCTGCGCCTGCAAGCCCTGACCGAAGAGGTGGAGACCCTCAAGGCCCAGTTGCAGGATCAGACCGCCCTGCAAAAAGAGGTGGCGGAACTCAAGGCCAATCCGACGCCTCCCGTGGTGGCGCCGGTGCCCAAACAGAGCTGGCTGATGGAGCTGCTCTCTTCGCCGCTCAATCTCGCCATGATCATCCTGCTGCCGGTGCTCCTGGTGCTTGCCCTGGTCACGCTCTGGCTGCGTGCTCGTGCCCGCCGCGAGCTGGAAGAGCAGGAGAAGAGCCTCTCCGAGTCGACCTCCATGGTCATGGGAGACGAGAACAGCGAGTTTGAGCAGTTGATGACGGTGGGCATCGCGGATGACGAGCCCCTCCATGGCATGCCGGATCTCAACGAGCCGGAAGTGAGCAGGAAGCAAGATGGTGCCAGTGCTGCCGCCGATGTCATCTTCCGGGATGACGAGACGGCGCTCTCCGCTTTTGATGTGGAGCCTGCGGTGACGACGGCGAACCGGGATCCGGATCTGGTGCCCGAGCTGGATCTGGCCCACGAGGGGGACTTCGATCTGCCCGTGGTGCCGGAACTCGATCTCTCCGACGAGCCCACCTCCTCTGCTCGTGGTCATGACGAGATCATGACCGAGGAGGAGCTGCAGGCCGCCCTGTTTGCCGAGCTGGACGCGGATTTGGAAGCGGATCTGGCCCAGGCCCAGAAGGAGAGCCGCAGCCAGCGTGACGAGACACTGGCCAACTTCGATCTGAGCGATCTAGAGACCGGGTTTGGCGAGCCGACCGACGATGAGCTTGCCACCAAGGCGCCGCACATCGACGAGACGGGGTTTGGCAAGGACGATGTGGACGACATGCTGGCCGAGCTCGGGCTGGAGCCCACCAAGCCGACGGCGTCCGAGTGGGATCCCAGCGAGCTGGCCCTGGCGGACTTCGAGGATGCCTTCGCCGAGGTGGAGTCCCATCAGGGGGAGGTGAAACCCCGCGAACAGGTGCAAGACAGCGACTTCGTTGAAATCGACAAGCTGCTGGCCGATGCCGATGCCAGCAGCACGGAGCAGGAACCCTATCAGGGCTTCTCCCTGGATGTGGGGCTGGACGGTTTCCCCGAGGTGCTGCCGGAGTCCAACGGCTTTGATGTGGATGCCGATGACGGCGGGGTGGGGGCCAAGCTGGATCTGGCCCGGGCCTACCTCGAGATCGACGACAAGGAGAGCGCCCGTGAGCTGCTGGAAGAGGCGGTGGCCCAGGGCAGCGAGCACCAGCGCAGTGAGGCGCAGAAGCTGCTCAAGCGCCTGGGCTAGGCAGGCC
>NZ_JBFODD010000053.1:24016-184015 GCF_040908115.1 Aeromonas sp. R7-1
GGGCAGCCCGCGGGCTGCCCTCTCTCTTTGGGGGCCCCGCACCGTGGCCTCGCCCGGTCTGGGACTTTTGAGCCCGAGCGCGTATAATCCGCCCCGTTTCTTTCACTGCATCCTTTCATCAGAAGACACCGTTACCCATGCGAATTGCCCTTGGTATTGAATATGACGGCAGCCGGTACTTCGGCTGGCAGCGCCAGCGCGAAGTGATCAGCGTCCAGGAGGAGCTGGAAAAAGCCCTCAGCCGCATCGCCAACCACCCCGTCTCCATCCAGTGTGCCGGTCGCACCGATGCGGGGGTGCATGCCACCGGCCAGGTGATCCACTTCGATACCGAGTCGAACCGCGCGGAAGGCGCCTGGACCCTGGGGCTCAACTCCAACCTGCCCCCTGACATCGCCGTGCGCTGGGTCAGGGAGGTGGACGAGCATTTCCATGCCCGCTTCAGCGCCACCGCCCGTCGCTACCGCTACGTCATCTACAACCACAACTACCGGCCGGCCATCCTCGGCAGTGGCGTCAGTCACTACCACGAAACCATTGATGCGGATCTGATGCATAAGGCCGGCCAGAGCCTGCTGGGGGAGCATGACTTCAGCACCTTCCGGGCCGTCGCCTGCCAGTCCAACACTCCCTGGCGCAATGTGACCCACCTGTGTGTCAGCCGTTCCGGCCCCTACATCGTGCTCGACATCAAGGCCAACGCCTTCCTGCATCACATGGTGCGCAACATCACCGGCTCCCTGCTGCTGGTGGGGCAGGGGCTTCAACCGGTGGAGTGGATTGCCGAGGTGCTGGCGGCGAAGGATCGCAACCTGGCGGGCCCGACCGCCAAGGCGGGCGGCCTCTATCTGGTGGATGTGGATTACCCGGCCGAATTCGGGTTGCCCCGGCCGCCCCTCGGCCCGCTGTGGCTGCCGGACTCGGCACCGGGTACGACCAGTTTTTAGTAACTGGGCCCGAAAATTTGTGGTTTAATGATCCGTCGTTTATTGCCATCGAGCCGTTAAGTCATTGAACAATCAAGGCTCGATGTGTTTTGTCAGGCACAAATGCATTAAGGAATTCCATGAGCTGGCTTGAGAAGATCCTTCCCAAGAGCAAGATCACCACACCGCGTCGTCACAACATTCCGGAAGGGGTGTGGACCAAGTGTACTGCTTGCGAACAGGTGCTCTACCGGGCAGAGCTGGAGCGCAATCTCGAAGTGTGCCCCAAGTGTGACCATCATATGCGCATCAGCGCACGTGCCCGTCTCGAGAGCTTCCTCGACGCAGAGGGACGCAGCGAAGTCGCGGCCGAGCTGGAGCCGCAAGACATCCTGAAATTCAAGGATTCCAAGCGCTACAAGGATCGTTTGTCTGCCGCCCAGAAAGAGACGGGCGAGAAGGATGCGCTGGTGGTGATGAAGGGCACCCTCAAGGGGGTACCGGTCGTCGCCTGTTCATTCGAGTTCTCCTTCATCGGGGGCTCCATGTCCTCCGTGGTCGGTGCCCGCTTCGTGCGCGCCGTCGAGGAGAGCATCAAGGAGGGCCGCGGCCTGGTCTGCTTCTCCACCTCCGGTGGTGCGCGGATGCAGGAAGCCCTGTTCTCCCTGATGCAGATGGCGAAGACCAGTGCGGCCCTAGATCGCCTCACCAAGGCGGGCCTGCCCTTCATCTCCGTGCTGACCGACCCCACCATGGGTGGCGTCTCCGCGAGTCTGGCCATGCTGGGTGACATCAACGTAGGCGAACCCAAGGCGCTGATCGGCTTTGCCGGCCCCCGCGTCATCGAGCAGACCGTGCGCGAGAAACTGCCGGAAGGCTTCCAGCGCTCCGAGTTCCTGCTGGAGAAGGGCGCCATCGATCTCATCATCGACAGGCGCGAAATGCGCAACCGTCTGGCCGGTCTGCTGGCCAAGCTGATGAACACTCAGGTCATCGAAGACTGAAGATGAGTTCACACATGCAACAATCCCAAAGCCGGTCGCTGGTCGACTGGCTTTCTTATTTGGAGCAGATCCACCCGGCCAACATCGACATGGGGCTGGAGCGGGTCGGCACTGTTGCCCGCCGCATGGGCCTCACCGAACTGCCGTTCAAGGTGATCACGGTGGCGGGCACCAACGGCAAGGGCTCCTCCTGCGCCATGGCGGCCAGCATCCTGATGGCCGCCGGCTACCGGGTCGGTGTCTACTCCTCCCCCCATCTGCTGCGCTTTACCGAGCGGGTGCGCGTCAATGGCCAGGAGCTGGCCGATGGCGATCACTGCGCGGCCTTTGCCGAGGTGGAAGCCGCCCGGGGCGACATCGCCCTCACCTTCTTCGAGTTCGCCACCCTGGCAGGTCTGTGGCTGTTTCGCCGCGCCGCGCCCGATGTGCTCTTGCTGGAAGTGGGGCTGGGGGGGCGGCTCGATGCCACCAATGTGGTGGAATCGGACGTCGCCCTGATCACCTCCATTGCCCTGGATCACTGCGACTGGCTCGGGGATACCCGGGAGGCGGTGGCGGTGGAGAAAGCCGGCGTCTATCGCAAAGATAAACCCGCCATCAGCGGGGAGCCCAATCCGCCGTCGACCATCGCAAGCGAAGCGGCGCGCCTTGGCGCCTGCCTGCGTCAGGTCGGCATCGATTTTCGTGGTGACGAGCATGAAGGCGACTGGGATTATCACGGCCTGCACCACTGGTCGGGATTGCCCAAACCGGCCCTGCCGCTGATGAATGCGGTCACCGTGCTGGCGGCCCTGGAGTCCCTCGGTCTGCCATTGGCGGAGTCCGCCATCCGCGACGGCCTGGCCAATGCCCGCCTGGCTGGCCGGATGCAGCAGTTGCAAACCTCGCCGCTGGTCATCGTCGACGTGGCCCACAATCCCCACTCTGCGGCCTATCTCGCCAGCCAGCTGCGTCAGCGCCCCGGCAAGGGCAAGCGCCGCGCCGTGGTTGGCATGCTCAAGGACAAGGACATGGCGGGGTCGCTGGCCGAGCTTGACGGTCTGATTGACGAGTGGTTCCTGGCAAGCCTCCACGGCCCGCGCGCGGCCACGGCCGACCAGTTGGCGACGGCCCTTGGCAGCGGCCGGGGCGCGGCGCTCACCTTTGCCTGCGTGGGGGATGCCTACGGCGCCGCCTTGGCCGCATCGAGTCCTGACGATATGGTCATTGTGTTCGGCTCGTTTTACACTGTCGCCGACGTACTGGCTCTGGGCTCGGTCTGAGCCGTTCGCTCCCCTGGCTCCGTCAACGTGACGACGGGCCGGGTTTTGCACTGGATAATCCCCTTTCAGGCCAAGTGGGTGGCGAGGGACCCGGCTTCGCCAGCCGGCGTGAGGGGAGGCGTTCTTTGCGAAGTGTGCAAGATTGCAATGGATCCTAAGTAACATGGGTGGAAATTAACTTGGCTTCGAAGTTTCAAAACAGATTGGTGGGGACCGTCATCCTGGTCGCCCTGGTGGTCATCTTTCTGCCGGACCTGATGGACGGCAACAAGCTGGAGCAGAAGGACGAGGCCTTCGCCAAGATCCCCCTGCGTCCGGAGCTGGAGCCCGCCAAGCCTGCGCTTCAGGTCTCGGCGGCGAGCACCCTGCCGGCCGAGCATCTGGCGAGTCAGCAGCAGGCCTCTGCCGCGACCCAGTGGCAGGTAGAGGAGATTGGCGATACCGTGACCCTGGCCAATCAGGGGGGAGCCAATCCAGCGGGAGCAAGTCAGGCTCCCATCACCCAGCAGCAGCCGGTACAGGCCGTGGCGCAACCCAAGCCCCAGCCCAAACCCGAGCCCAAGCCGGAAGTGATCGCCAAGAAACCGGTGGAGCAGCCCAAACCCAAGCCGGTGCCAACCAAGCCGGTAGAGGTGCAAAAACCGGTGGAGGCCAAGCCACAGGCGGGCCAGATCAAGACCATGGATGATCTCATCGCGAGCAAGATGGCCCAGCCGACTACGGCACCGGCGGCAGCAGCCCCGGCTCAGGGGAGCTGGATCCTGCAGCTTGGCGCCTTCAAGAATGCAGACAGCGTCAATGCCCTGGTGAGCAAGCTGAGGGCGGCGGGCTACTCGGCCCAGACGTCGCCGAGAACCCCGGTGCAGGGGCAGATCAACCGGGTCTTCATCGGGCCGGATGTCTCCAAGGCCAAGTTGCAGGGCATGCAGAGCCGGATCAGCCAGATGACGGGCTTGAGCGGCTCCGTGGTGGCATACAACCCCTGACAGGACGATGAAATGAAAAGACCGCGCCTCATGGCAACATGGGCGCGGTCTTTTTTTGTGTCCAACACGGGAGAGGCAGTGTGGCTATCGGGCTGCCGAGGAGGACTAGATGCACTTCACCGGCTTGGGGAGGCCTGCGATCTTGGTGGCCTGCTTGGCGGGGCCTTCCGGGAATAACTTGTAGAGGTAGCGGCTGTTGCCCTTCTCCGGGCCGTACTGCTTTTCCATCGCCTTGACCAGGGCGCGGATGGCGGGGGAGGTGTTGAACTCCAGATAGAAGGCCCGTACGAAACGCACCACTTCCCAGTGGGGATCCTCCAGCACTATCCCCTCTTTCTCGGCCAGCACCAAGGCCAGCGCCTCGCTCCATTGCTCGCTGTGGCGCAGATAGCCCTGGGCATCGGTCTCGATGAGTTGGCCGTTGAACTGCAAATGGTGTGGCTCGGACATGACGCTTCCTCGAAAAGGCTATCTCAATGGGGCGGGCATGGTAGCGCCTTGCGTCCCGTCCGGCAACCGGAGCGACGCTTGGCGCCTGCCTCGGGCGGGACTGGCCCGGCGGCTATGGCTGGCTAGGTCCGGCCCTGACCTGTCAGCAACTGGCCATCGTTGGCGAGCATCAGCAGTTCGTCTGCCAACTGGCTGATGAGGGAGAGCTGCTGGCTCAGCATCAGCTGCTCCTCGCTGCTCTCCGGAGCGATGGTTGGACAGGCTCCCGCGAGCGGCGTCGGCATCTGCCCCGCCAAGTGACCGGCGGCCTGCTCCAGGGTCTGGCTGATGTGGCGGCTTATCTCCTCCAGCCCCTCGATGGGCTCGAGTTTGTCGCGATGGGCCCCGAGTGCCGAGATATAGGAGAGCAGGGCATGGTTGCGCCAGGTGAGAGTGAAGCAGAGATCCAGGAAGCGGCGGCGCTTGCTCGGCTCCACCAGCATGCTCTGCCAGGCCATGGCCAGCTCGCTGTCGGCGAGGTGGGCACACTTGCGGGCCACCCGGTAGTCCAGGGATTCATCCCGTTGGCGATGCAGGCTGGCGAGTACCGCCGAGAGGTACTTCGCATTGGCGGACAGGGAGTTGGCGATAAGGGTCGGCAACCGCTTGTATTGCCAGTCGGGCCAGAGCCAGGCCACCAGGGCGTAGGAGAGCAGGCAGCCGAGCAGGGTATCGAGCAGGCGGGGTCCGAGGATGGCGAAGCCGATACCATCCAGCAGGTTGAACGCCATCAGCACGTAGAGGGTGATGAAGCAGACGGCGGCGCTGTAGTTGCTGCGCACCTGAGTGAAAAACAGGAAGGCGGCAAGCCCCATGATCCCCAGTTGCAGGTGCAGCTCGGGGAAGAACCAGAGCACGGGCACGCCGATGAGGATACCGGCAAAGGTGCCGAGCATCCGCTGAACCAGACGACGGCGGGTGGCGCTGTAGCTCGGCTGGCAGACGAACAATACGGTGAGCAGGATCCAGTACCCCTTGTCCAGGTGAAACGCCTGCAGAATGCCATAGCCCACTACCAGCCCGAGGGAGAGCCGCAGGGCATGGCGAAACACCATGGAGTTGGGGGTCAGGTGCTGCCTGAGCAATGCCAGCAAGGGCAGGGCGACCGGCCGTGCCAGGGGAGGCAGGCTGGTGGGGGGGGCTGCGGGGTTTTGCAGCTCTTCGGCGCTTTGCAGCAACTGGTTGATGCTGGCCAGGTTGCGACGCAGGAACTTCATCGGTGTCAGCAGGGTCTTGGGGTAGTGCTGCTTGAGGTGGGTGAACTCCAGCTGATCGCCGAGGGCCTCCAGGGTCCAGTGAATGCGTTTGTGGTGGGTGTAGGGCTTGTGCACCAGGATGGCGTAGCCAAGCTGCTGACA
This sequence comes from Aeromonas sp. R7-1, assembly GCF_040908115.1. Lineage (NCBI taxonomy): Bacteria > Pseudomonadati > Pseudomonadota > Gammaproteobacteria > Aeromonadales > Aeromonadaceae > Aeromonas > Aeromonas sp. R7-1. Next base: position 30,042 of record NZ_JBFODD010000053.1, read on the forward strand.
GGCGTCGGCAAGCTGTGACAGCACCTCCTGGAAGCCGTCGAGGACGATGCCCTGCTTGAGCTCTGCTTCCAGCTTGCTGTAAGGGTAGTGGCTGGAGGTGGCCCGCTCCTGGATCTCTAGGGCAAGCAGGTAAAGGCGCAGCAGGCCCGCGAGCTCGGGGGCCACCCCGTGGCGGCCGGGGGCATGAAGACGGGCATTGAGCGCCGTCTTGGCCTGGTTCAGGGCATTGACCAGGTTGATGTTGAGCTGGGCCAGATTGTGGCGGATGGCCTGGGCGCCGTGTTCGTCGGCCGGGAAGAAGCGGGATTTCTCCTGCAAATAGCGGGCGAGGGCGAAGTAGCTCTGGGCCAGTTGCTCGTGCAGGGTCTTGTAGGGCAGCAGCCAGAGCCAGACCAGGGACACCAGGCCGTACCAGAGGGCCCCGGCGCACAGGGCCAGCGGCTGATAGAAGAGATCCGGCGCCTTGGCGGCCCCCAGCATGGTGTAGATGGCAATCAGCAGGGAGCCAAAGCTGATGGTGGCGTAGCGTTGGCCGAGGGCACCCACCATCACGAAGAGGAAGGTGGAGCCCGCGAGCCCGATGGCAAACAGCCAGGGGGTGGGGAAGAGATACTGTACGCACAATGAGGCAAACAGGAAGCAGAGCAGGGTCATGGCGAGGTTCTTGACCCGGCCCCAGAGGCTGTCGTCGGTCTCGGCGATGGCGCCGGCCACCACCCCGAGGGAGAGCAGCACGGTGAGCTGGATGTCACCGGTTGCCAGCGCGAAGGCGAGCAGCCCCGCGATGGCGAGCAGGACCTTGAGAGCGAAATAGATGTGGCTGTCTGTCAGCAGCCGGCGCAGCAGGCCGGAGAAATCCATCGGCATGCTAGGCACCACCCTTGAACGAAGTGAAATCGATGTGGCTGTCGGTCAGCAGACGGCGCAATAAACCTGAGAAGTCCATGGGCATGGGATGAAGGCAACCCTTGAGCGAAACGAAAGCGACAGCATAACCCGTCGGCAACGAAACGGCCCTGATTTGGATCAGGGCCACTTCGCTTCATATCCTTGATTTGCAACTTATCCTGACAGAAATGGGCGCCAATAAAAACCCCGCCGAAGCGGGGTCTTGTGCATATCAAGCATCCATCAGTTGCGGTTGCCGCCAAGCAGGCTCAGCAGGCTCAGGAAGATGTTGTAGATGGAGACATACAGGGTGACGGTGGCAGAGATGTAGTTGGTCTCGCCGCCGCGCACGATCTGTTGGGTGGTCAGCAGGATGGCGCCGGAGGAGAAGAGCATGAACATGGCGGACAGGGCCAGGCTCAGGGCGCTCATCTGCAGGAAGATGTTGGCGACCATGGCAACCAGCAGTACCCAGAACCCGACGAACAGCATGCCGCCGAGAAAGGAGAGGTCCCGCTTGGTGGTCAGGGCATAGGCAGACAGGCCGAAGAAGGTGAGCGCAGTACCGCCCAGCGCCGTCATCACGATCTCGCCGCCGCCGTTGTTCATGTACATGTTGATGATGGGGCCGAGGCTATAGCCCAGCAGGCCGGTCAGGGCGAAGGTGAACACCAGCCCCATGCCGTTGTCACGGTTCTTCTCGGTCAGGAACATCAGGCCGTAGACACCGATGAGGAACACGGCCCAGTGCAGGGGCGGCATGTTCATGACGGTTGCTACCCCGGCTACCACGGCTGAGAAGCCAAGAGTGAGGGAGAGCAGCATGTAGGTGTTGCGCAGCACCTTGTTGGTGTCGCGCACGGCACCCTGGGTGCCAGTGTAGATAGAACGGGTATCCATCTTGATGTCCTCTTGATTTCCGGGGTGAAGCGACCAAGTGTGCTTCGTTAACGCATTGTATGCACTGAATGTGTGGATGACGAGCGCTGATTTCAAGCTCCACCCCACCTGCGTGGTGCCTACTATCCCAGAGCAAAGATGTATTGCGCATGAACAAGGAGGCTCAAGGCGTTGCAGAGGGCGCCAGCTCCTGCTCTTTACCCTGTCTGGCGATCCGCGTCGGCGAGAAGCCGAACTGCTTTCTAAACGCCGTGATGAAATTGGCCACATGGTCATAGCCGGCGTGGGCGGCGGCCCCTTGCAGAGAGAGGCTGCGCGCCTCCAGCCTGGCCCGCGCTTCCTGCAGCTTTCGCTGGCGAAGGTAGCGCTGCAGGCTCATGCCCAGCTCTTTTTTTGCGGCTCGCTGCAAGGTGGAGACGCTCATGCCGAGGGTGGCCGCGATCTCGGTCAGGGTCATCTCGTCCACTTTTTCATCCCTGAGCAGCATCTTGAGGCGTGTCGGTTGCTCGTTCTGGCGTTGGCAGCAGGGGGAGGCGGCCTGCTGGAGGTGGGTCATCAGGCTCTCCCAGACACTGAGGGCAAAGGCCTTGCGCATCAGCATCTCGGAGGCGTTCTGGCTGCTGGTGAGATTGAGCGCTTCCGCAATCTGCCCAAGCGCCGCGGGCAGGGTCCAGTCGACGCGGCTCAGATGGCGGCTGAAGGTCTGTGCGAAAGCCTTGCGATGCGCCTGTGCCAGATTGTGGGCGAGCCAGGTGTGGTCCAGGGAGAGGACGATGCTGCGGCTGCGCACCTGGGCTTTGGCCGCCCCCTGCACGATGTCGGGCTCGGTATAGAGGATGGCGGTTGCCACTATGGGGTCGGACTCGTGAAAGCGGCACCCCTTGAGCCTGTGAGTGGCGCCATAGGTCATCAGGGCCCGGCTCTCGAGGGGAATGGCGATGATCAACTGCGGCGGCAACTCCCGCTCGGTGGCGAAGTCAGCCTTGTGAACGATGTCCTTGTTGTGAAAGCGAAGACCCTCCTGGATCACCAGGTTCTCCACCCTGCCGGTGAAGCGCCCCCGCTGGCGTGCGCTGGTATCCCTTGCCACTGTGTCAGTCATGTGCAATTTGACCATGTCGAAGAGTGAAATGACCACACCGCAAAACTGCGGCGGAAGATGGAGTGATATATTAGCCCCCGGAAAATTAAATGAAAATGATTATCATCTCTATCTTGGGGTCACTCTTACTATGGTTGTCTTGAAGGATAAAGCGCGAAGCCCGCTGGCTCTGGCCATCTCTGCCGCTCTGGCCGTCACCGTTGCCGCCCCGGCAGGGGCACAAACACCGGACATCAGCCCGGATGAAACCCTGGTCGTCTATGGCAATCCACTCTACGGGATGTCGCCGTCGGAGGAGACGGGAGGCTATGGGGTCGACTCGGCCACCGTCGGCACCAAGACGCCGGCGGCCCTCAAAGACATCCCCCAGTCGATCACCGTGTTGACCAACGACTACATCGAGGAGCGCAACTTCGTGGCGGTGGACGATCTGGCCAAGTACACGCCGGGTCTGCGCACCCTGGTCAACGACAGCGGTCGCTCCTCCATATTCTCCCGCGGCTATGAATACGACGAGGTGAACCTCAACGGCCTGCCATCGCCCATGCAGAGCAAGTACGGCACCCTGCCGTCGCTGGCGGCGGTGGATCGGGTGGAGATCATGCGCGGCCCCTCCGGCCTCTTCAACAGCACCAGCGAGCTGGGGGGCGTGATCAACATGGTGCTCAAGCGTCCGACCGACGCCTTCAAGGGCTCGGTCACGGCGCGCTATGGCAGCTGGGACAGGCATTACCTGGAGGCGGACATGGGGGGCGCACTCAACGACGAGGGTTCCCTGCGCGGCCGCGTCGTGGTGGCCAACGCCGACATCAAGAACCAGGTGGACTACAACAACAACGACAACGGTACCTACTACGGCACCCTGGAGTTCGATCTCTCGGATCGCACCCGGCTCTCCGTCTACGCCCTGCACCAGACCAAGGACATCCTGCCCACCAACGGCCTGCCGGCGTACAAGGACGGCTCCCTGCTCGACATCGGCCGCAGCACCTACCTGGGGTCGGCTGAAGACTTCTTCGACGCCGACACCACGGATATGGGGGCCTCGCTGCAACACGCCTTTGCCAACGGCGGGGTGGGTCAGGTCTCGGCCCGCTACATGGATCACGACATGCGGCTGGAGCAGACCTTCACCAACGGCCCCGTGGACGCGGCGGGCAACACCGGGCTGATGTTCAACGGCCAGGGGAACCAGCAGAAGAACATGGCCTTCGATGCCAACTACAGTCAGATGTTCGATCTGTTGGGGCACAAGAGCGAGTTTGTGCTGGGCTCCGACTACAAGCGCTACGAGTCGGACATCCAGACCTACACCAACCGCAACCTCGGCAAGATCAATGTGTTCGATTTCGACCCGACCCGGGTCGCCAAGCCGGACTACAGCTACACCAAGAATGATCATGAGGAGCAGTCGGAGCTCGGTCTGTATGGCAAGGTGACCTGGCGTCTGTTGGAGCCGCTCTCGGTGATCACCGGGGCCCGCGTCTCCTGGTACGATCTGGATGCCGTCAGCACGACCCTGAGTTCCGGAGCCCAGAGCGGCGAGTCCAGTGCGTTCAACGGCAAGCTCACCCCCTACGCGGGGGCCGTCTATGACCTGAGCGACGAACACGCCTGGTATGCCAGCTACTCCAAGGTGTTCAAGCCCCAGACCAGCCAGGACGAGAGCGGCAACCTGCTCAAGCCCCGGGAGGGCAGCCAGTGGGAAACCGGCATCAAGTCCTCGCTGCGTGACGGCCTGCTCAACACCCGGGCGACCCTCTTCCTGATGAAGGACGACAACATCGCGGCCCAGGCCTACGACGATCAGGGCATTGCCATCACCAACACCTACTGGGCCACCGGCAAGGTGGAGACGCAAGGGGTGGAGCTGGAGGCGAGCGGCTATCTCAGCCAGAACTGGATGGTGATGGCCGGCTATACCTTCACCGACATCGAGGAGAAGGCCGGGGATCACAACCCGAAATTCGACACCATCCCCCGTCATGCCCTCTCACTCTGGACCGACTACCACCTGGCCGACTGGGTGCAGGGGCTGCACCTCGGGGCCGGGATGACGGCGGTGAGCGACTACGGCTTCAACCAGAAGGGGGTCGAGACCCATCAGGGGGGCTATGCCCTGTTCGATGCGGCGGTGCGTTACGAGATCAACGACAGGATGCAGGCGACCCTGAACCTCTACAACCTGCTCGACCGGGAGTACTTCTACCGGGTCGGCTCCACCAGCACCTTCAACATGTACGGCGAGCCGGCGAACCTGATGGCAGGCTTCACCTACAAGCTGTAACGACCGACGACAGCAGGGTCTGCGGGCCCTGCTGCCGTCTCTGTGCGCCGCCCTACGGGGGATCCCCAAGGTTGGCGACACAATTCTGGTTCATCCCATGACAAGACTCATCATCCTGCTGCTCACCATGATCACATTCTCTTCTGCCCAGGCAGACATGCTCCACTACGCCCAGCGCTTCACCCACCATTCGGCCCTGCTGGGGGAGACGCGGCAATACAGCGTCTCTCTGCCCCAGGAATATGAACGCGAGCCCGGGGCTCGGTTCCCCGTGCTCTATCTGCTCGACGGGGAGAAGAGTCTGCTGGAGGTTGTCGGCATCACCCGGGCCCTGCGGGCCGGGCTCAATCCGGCGATTCCCCCCCTCATCATCGTCGCGGTCCACAACACCGACCGGATGCGGGATTACACCCCGAGCCACACCATGACCTTGCCCAATGGGTCACCGGCGGGGCCCGGCTATGCCGTGACGGGGGGCGGGCCCCGATTCCTGCGCTATCTGAGTGAGGAACTGCGCCCCCTCATCAAGGAGAGGTTTCGGACCCGGGCGCCGGCCCTGCTGGTGGGCCACTCCCTCGGCGGCCTGCTGGCACTCGATGCCCAGGCGCAAGATGGCGGCCAGTTCCAGGGGGTGATCGCCATCGACGCCAGCCTCTGGTTCGATTACCCCCGCAATTACGAGCGCATCGCGTCGGAGTTGACCGGGCCGCTCAGGCACGCCTCCTCGCTGTTTATGGCGGTGGCCAACAACCCCTTCACCCCGGGATTCGGGCGCTCCGAGTTTCACCGGGATCGCCTGCAGCAGTTTGCCCGGCAGGTGGTGGCAGCGCCCGGCGCAAACCTGAACGTCACCAGCCGCTACTTCGAGGAGGAGGATCACCACAGCGTCTACCACCCCGCCGTCTATCAGGGACTCCAGTGGCTGTTTCAGGGCTATCGGCTGGATCTGGCGCCCGGTCACTTCAGCCGACAGGGGGTGATCGCCCGCTTTGATGCCCTGAACCGCCACCTCGGCAGCGCACTGCGCCCGGAGCTGGGGAGCCTGCGGGACATCAGGGAGAAGGCCGTGCGCTGGCCGCAGATGGCGATCTCCGTGGACGAGGCCGATGCCCTACTGACCCACTACTACGGGTCGAAGCCGTGAAAAGCCGATATTTTTGCCTGTGTCTGGAATCGTCACAACGGCGCCGGAGACGGGTGTCGGTCCGGCGCCATCCCTGGGTAGACTGCCGAAACGAGGGGCGCTGGGTCGGTGCCCCGACAGAGGCAGGGAGTGAGCGATGGCGGTTGCAGGAAAGAGGGGAGGCATGCTGGCTCTGTGGTGCGGCGCACTCCTGATGTCGGGGTGCAGTGGGTTTGCGCCTGCGCCCATTCCCGTCACCTATCTGAGTCAGGATCCGCCCCCAGGCAGGCTGCCCCTTGGGGAGACCGCCTATGTGGATGACGGTCGCTGCCCACCCGGGCAGGTCAAGCGGCTCATCGGCGGGGACGCGAAGCACAATGTGCCAAGAAAGGTGGAGTGTGTGGCAAGACCGCAATGATGATGTGATTTTCACAGCCTGAAACATCCCAAAAAGAGCCCTGAGGCAGTCGCCTTGGGGCTCTTTTTGTCTGGCTGGCCTGGTCGGTGTGATGCCGCAGCGGGCTAGAAGGCATCTCCAGGGACCCGCACCCAGCCTTCCATCAGGATGCGGGCGGAGCGGGACATCACCGCCTTGGTGACCGTCCACTGTCCCGCTACCTGCTCTGCCTGGGCTCCGACTCTCAGAGTGCCGGAGGGGTGACCAAAGCGCACCGCTTCGCGCTCGCCGCCCCCGGCGGCCAGATTGACGAGGGTGCCGGGAATGGCCGCCGCCGTGCCGATGGCCACGGCGCAGGTGCCCATCATGGCGTGGTGCAGCTTGCCCATGGAGAGGGCCCGCACCAGCAGATCGATCTCGCCGGCAATAATCTCCTTGCCGCTGGCGGTGCGGTAATCCTTGGCGGGTGCGACGAAGGCAATTTTCGGGGTGTGCTGGCGAGTAGCCGCCTCTTCGGGGCGCTTGATGAGCCCCATGCGCAGGGCACCGGCAACCCGGATTGCCTCGAAACGGGCGAGCGCTTGCGGATCTGTGTTGATCGCCTCGCGCAGCTCGGTTCCCTCATAACCGATGTCCTCGGCGTTGACGAACACAGTGGGAATACCGGCGCTGATCAGGGTGGCTTTCAGCACGCCGCTCTTTACAACAGATGCGGGCACCTCCAGATCGTCCACCAGATTGCCGGTGGGGAAGAGGGCGCCGCCGTCTTCACCCTCGTCGGACGGGTCGAGAAACTCCAGTACGATCTCGGCGGCGGGGAAGGTCACCCCGTCCAGCTCGAAATCGCCTGTCTCCTGCACCTGGCCGTTCGTCACCGGCACGTGGGCGAGGATGGTCTTGCCGATATTGGCCTGCCAGATGCGCACCTCACAGGTGCCGCTCTCCGGGATGCGGGACGGGTCCACCAGGCCGGCGTGGATGGCGAAGGCCCCGGCGCCGGTGGAGAGGTTGCCGCAGTTGCCGCTCCAGTCCACGAATGCCTTGTCGATGGCGACCTGGCCGTAGAGGTAGTCCACATCGTGATCGGGTTGCTGGCTTTTGGAGAGGATGACGCACTTGGCTGTGGAGGAGGTAGCCCCCCCCATGCCGTCCATGTGGGCGCCGTAGGGGTCGGGGCTGCCGATGACCCGCAGGAAGAAGGCATCCCGTGCCGGGCCCGGCTGCTGGCAGCGCTCGGGCAGGTCAGATAAGCGAAAGAAGACCCCCTTGCTGGTGCCGCCGCGAAGGTAGGTGGCCGGAATTCTGACTTGTGGTATGTGGGCCATAGAGAGTGTCCTGAGAAGAGTCATAGATCCTGCTCCCTCTGGGAGAAGGTACCCGAAGGGCGGATGAGGGGGATTTCCCCTCACCCCAACCCTCTCCCAAAGAGAGAGGGTGCTTTATGCCTTCCCCTTTTTCAAAGGGGCGGAGCGGGGTTGCGATTTAGCTTGCGGCCTTTTGCGCGGTCGACGCCAGGAAATCCTGGGCGAAGCGTTGCAGCACGCCGCCCGCCTCATAGACCGAGACCTCCTCGGCGGTGTCGAGGCGGCAGGTCATGGGCACCTGGATCACTTCGCCGCTGCGACGGCGGATCACCAGTGTGAGATCGGTGCGCGGCTGGCGTGCTCCCACCACGTCATAGGTCTCGGTGCCATCGAGGCCCAGCGTGAGGCGGGTGGTGCCCGGTTTGAACTCGAGCGGCAGCACCCCCATGCCGATGAGGTTGGTGCGGTGAATGCGCTCGAAGCCTTCCGCCGCGATCACCTCCACCCCGGCAAGGCGTACCCCCTTGGCCGCCCAGTCCCGGGACGAGCCCTGACCGTAGTCGGCACCGGCCACGATGATGAGGGGCTGCTTGCGTGCCATGTAGGTCTCGATGGCTTCCCACATCCGCATCACTTTGCCGTCCGGCTCGACGCGGGCGAGGGACCCCTTCTGCACCACGCCGTTCACCACCGCCATCTCGTTGACCAGCTGGGGGTTGGCGAAGGTGGCGCGCTGGGCGGTCAGGTGATCGCCGCGGTGGGTGGCGTAGGAGTTGAAGTCCTCCTCCGGCAGGCCCATCTTCGCCAGGTATTCCCCCGCCGCGCTGCCGGGCAGGATGGCGTTGGAAGGGGAGAGGTGGTCTGTGGTGATGTTGTCCGGCAACAGCGCCAGGGGCCGCATGCCGCGCAGGGTGCGCTCGCCCGCCAGTGCCCCCTCCCAGTAAGGCGGGCGACGGATATAGGTGCTCTGCGCACGCCAGTCGTACAGGGGCGTCACCTTGGGACCCTGATCCTCTTCCTGGGTGAACATGGGGATATAGACCTGGCGGAACTGGGACGGCTTGACCGACGCCTTGACCACGGCGTCGATCTCTTCATCAGACGGCCAGATATCCTTGAGGCGAATCTCCTGACCGTCCACTACCCCCAGCACATCTTTCTCGATGTCGAAACGGATGGTGCCGGCGATGGCGTAGGCCACCACCAGGGGGGGCGAGGCGAGGAACGCCTGCTTGGCGTAGGGGTGGATGCGGCCGTCGAAGTTGCGGTTGCCCGAGAGCACCGCCGTGGCGTAGAGGTCCCGCTCGATGATCTCCTGCTGGATGGCGGGATCCAGCGCGCCGGACATGCCGTTGCAGGTGGTGCAGGCGAAGGCCACCACGCCAAAACCGAGTTGCTCCAGCTCGTCGTCCAGTCCCGCCTCTTTCAGATACAAGGCGACTGTCTTGGAGCCGGGGGCCAGGGAGGATTTCACCCAGGGCTTGCGCACCAGACCGAGCCGGTTGGCGTTGCGGGCCAACAGGCCTGCGGCAATCACGTTGCGCGGGTTGCTTGTGTTGGTGCAACTGGTGATGGCGGCGATGATGACGGCGCCATCGGGCAAGAGGCCGTCCGCCTCCTGGGCGCGAGCCTTGTCCAGATCCACGGCGATTCCGCGCTCCGCCAGGGCGGAGACCGGCAGGCGACGGTGGGGATTGGAGGGGCCCGCCAGGGTGCGCACCACGGTCGCGAGATCGAAGTGCAGCACGCGCTCGTACTGGGCGTCCACCAAGGCGTCGGCCCAGAGACCGGCCTCCCTGGCATAGGTTTCCACCAGCCTGACCTGCTCGTCGTCACGGCCAGTGAGCTTGAGGTAGTCGATGGTCTGCTGGTCGATGAAGAACATGGCCGCGGTGGCGCCATATTCCGGCGCCATGTTGGAGATGGTGGCCCGATCGCCGAGGGTGAGGGCGGCGGCGCCCTCGCCACGAAACTCCAGGTAGGCGCCGACTACCTTCTGCTGGCGCAGGAATTCGGTGAGTGACAGGACCAGATCCGTGGCGGTGATGCCGGGTTGCGGCTTGCCGGAGAGCTCGACGCCGACGATCGAAGGCAGCCGCATCCAGGAGGCGCGCCCCAGCATCACGTTCTCGGCTTCCAGCCCGCCCACCCCCACCGCTATGACGCCGAGGGCGTCCACGTGGGGGGTGTGGCTGTCGGTGCCGACGCAGGTGTCCGGGTAGGCGAGGCCGCGATCGGCGTGGATGACCGGGGACATCTTCTCCAGGTTGATCTGGTGCATGATGCCGTTGCCTGGCGGGATCACCTCGATGTTCTTGAACGCCTGCTTGGTCCAGTTGATGAAGTGGAAGCGATCCTCGTTGCGGCGATCCTCGATGGCGCGGTTCTTCTCGAACGCATCGGGGTCGAAGCCGCCGCACTCCACGGCGAGGGAATGATCGACGATGAGCTGCACCGGCACGACCGGGTTCACCTGGGCGGGATCGCCCCCCTGCTCGGCGATGGCGTCGCGAAGGCCCGCGAGGTCCACCAGGGCGGTCTGGCCCAGGATGTCGTGGCACACCACCCGCGCCGGGAACCAGGGAAAGTCGCGATCGCGCTTGTTGTGCACTATCTGGCCGAGGCACTCGGTGAGAATGGCCGGATCGCACTTGCGAACCAGGTTCTCGGCGTGGACGCGGGCGGTGTAGGAGAGCCTGTCCCAGGCACCGGGGACGATGGCGTTCACCGCCTCCCGGGCGTCGAAGTAGTCGAGCTGTGTGCCGGGCAGGGGCTTGCGATATTGCGTGTTGATCATCACTTGCGCTCCTTGAGCGGCACGAACTGGAGATCCTCCGGGCCGACGTAGTTGGCGCTCGGGCGGATGATCTTGCCGTCGATGCGCTGCTCGATGACATGGGCCGACCAGCCGGAGGTGCGGGCGATGACGAACAGCGGGGTGAACATGGCGGTGGGCACCCCCATCATGTGGTAGCTGACGGCGCTGAACCAGTCCAGGTTCGGGAACATCTTCTTGGCCTCCCACATGGTGGACTCCAGCCGCTCGGCGATGTCGAACATCTTGGTGTTGTGCTGCTCCTGGCTGAGGGCGCGGGCCACCTCCTTGATCACCTTGTTGCGGGGATCGGAGACGGTGTAGACCGGGTGGCCGAAGCCGATGACCACCTCCTTCTTCTCGATGCGGGCACGAATGTCGGCCTCCGCCTCGTCCGGATTCTCGTAGCGCTTCTGGATCTCGAACGCCACCTCGTTGGCGCCGCCGTGCTTGGGCCCGCGCAGGGCGCCGATGGCGCCGGTGATGCAGGAGAACATGTCCGAGCCGGTGCCGGCGATGACGCGGCCGGTGAAGGTGGAGGCGTTGAACTCGTGCTCGGCGTAGAGGATGAGGGAGGTGTGCATGGCGCGAACCCAGGAGTCGCGTGGCTTGTGCCCGTGCAGCAGGTGGAGGAAGTGGCCGCCGATGGAGTCGTCGTCGGTCTCCACATGGATGCGTTTACCGTTGTGACTGAAGTGGTACCAGTAGAGCAACACGGAGCCTAAGCAGGCCATCAGCTTGTCGGCGATGTCCCGGGCGCCCGGGTGGTTGTGATCGTCCTTCTCCGGCGACAGACACCCCAGCACGGAGACGGCGGTGCGCATCACGTCCATGGGGTGGGCGCTTGGGGGCAGCTGCTCCAGGGCGGTCTTGACCCCGGTGGGCAGGCCGCGCAGGGCCTTGAGTTTGGCCTTGTAGGCGGCAAGCTCCGCCACATTGGGCAGATGGCCGTGCACCAGCAGGTGGGCTATCTCTTCGAATTCGCAGCTGGTGGCCACGTCCAGGATGTCGTAGCCACGGTAGTGCAGGTCGTTGCCGGAGAGGCCGACGGTGCACAGGGCGGTGTTGCCGGCGGCGGTGCCGGAGAGGGCGACGGATTTCTTCGGCTTGAAGCCGGTGGTTTCGGGAATGGCGCTCATCACATGTTTCCTCATTCAGTCCGTTGAAGCGCCAGCCGCCAGCATGAGGCGGCTGGTCGCGGGCTTATTCCTTGGTGAACAGTCTGTCCAGGGTTTGCTCGTAGTGGTGGTAGCCGAGGAAGTCGTAGAGAGACTCCCGGGTCTGCATGGTGTCGACCACGGCGCGCTGGTGGCCGTCGCGGCGCAACTGCTGATAGACGTTGAGGGCGGCCTGGTTGGCGGCGCGGGCGGCGCTTAACGGGTAGAGCACCATGTCGACGCCATGCAAGGCGAGCGCCTCCTTGTCAAACAGCTCGGTCTTGCCGAACTCGGTCATGTTGGCGAGGATCGGCACCCCGGCCGCCTGCTTGAAGAGATCGTACTGATCCAGCTCGGTGACCGCCTCGGCGAAGATCATGTCGGCGCCCGCCTCCACATAGGCAGCGGCGCGCTCCAGGGCCGAGCCCAGCCCCTCTACCGCCAGGGCGTCGGTGCGGGCCATGATGACGAAGCTCTCGTCCTGGCGGGCATCCACCGCCGCCTTGATCCTGTCCACCATCTCGGACAGGGAGACCACCGCCTTGTTGGGCCTGTGGCCGCAACGCTTCTGGGCCACCTGATCCTCCATGTGGACGGCGGCCACCCCGCCGCGCTCGAAGGCGCGAACGGTGCGGGCGATGTTGAAGGCACCGCCCCAGCCGGTGTCGATATCCACCAGGAGCGGCACTTGGGTGGCCGCGGTGATGCGCTCGGCATCGATCAGCACGTCGTTCATGGAGGTCATGCCGAGATCCGGCAGGCCGAAGGAGGCGTTGGCCACCCCGGCACCGGAGAGGTAGAGGGCCTTGAAGCCGCTGCGCTCGGCCATCAGCGCCATGTAGGCGTTGATGGTGCCGACGATCTGCAGGGGCTTCTCATTGGCCAGGGCGGTGCGAAAACGCGTGCCGGCCGAGGGGGATAGGTTGGACATCGTGACTCCTTTCATGGGGTGCTTGTCTGCTGCGGATGCTGGCTGTGAACAGGTTCATCTCACACTACGTTGACGTTAACGTCAATCATGCTTAAGTCCAAGGCCCGTCAATGGGCGGGCACCAGCGGCTGCTTCCTGTATAACTTCATGTAATTCAATCAAGTAGCTTCCCAATTTGATTCATGCCCGGCCACTGTCACCTCGCCGTCATGGGGGAACAGGGCCGATTCTGGCCTCTTCCCCGAGGGGGGGCAACGGATTCGAAGGGGGGTGTCATGAGATGAAAAGTGGCTGTCGCCCGATGCAAAGCGGACGTTTACGTTAATCCCTAGATTCACTCTGGACGATGTTTTCACCCACGAATGAATCTGGAGAACCGCCATGGCCAACGCCATTCGCTTTTATGAAACCGGGGGCCCCGAGGTCTTGCGCTACGAACAAGTGGCGGTGGGCGAGCCCGGGCCTGGCCAGGTGCGCCTGCGCCACGCCGCGGTCGGCCTCAACTATGCCGACACCTATTTTCGCAACGGCACCTACCCCATCCCCATGCCCAATGGCCTCGGCGTCGAGGCGGCCGGGGTGGTGGAGGCGGTGGGCGAGGGCGTCACCAATGTCGACGTCGGCGATCGCGTCACCTACACCGGTTTCATCAATACACTCGGCGCTTATTCGACCGAGCGCCTGATCCCGGCCGCGCCGCTCATCCGCCTGCCGGACAGCATCTCCTGCGAGACCGCCGCCGCCATGACCATGCGCGGCCTCACCTCCGCCTACCTGATGCGCCGCATCCACGCCTTCAAGCCCGGTGACAGCATCTTGCTGCACGCCGCGGCGGGCGGGGTCGGCCTCATCGTCGCCCAGTGGGCCAAGCTGCTGGGGCTGACGGTGATAGGCACCGTCTCGAGCGGCGCCAAGGCCGAGCTGGCCCGTGCCCACGGCTGCGACTTCACCATCGACTACAGCCGGGAAGATGTGGCGACCCGGGTGCGCGCCCTGACCGGCGGCGCCGGGGTTGACGTGGTGTTTGACAGCGTCGGCAAGAACACCTTCCTGGGCTCGCTTGATTCCCTCAAACGCCGCGGCCTCATGGTCTGCGTCGGCACCGCCTCCGGCCCCATCGACGGCTTCAACCCCCAGTTGCTGGCCATGAAGGGTTCCCTCTATCTGACCCGACCGGCCCTGGCGGACTACATCGCCGACCCGGCCGAGAAGGAGGCCCTGGCCGGCGAGCTGTTCGATCACGTGGCCAGCGGGCGGATCAAGATCGAGGTCAACCAGAAGTACGAGCTGCAGGACGCGGCGCAGGCCCACCGGGATCTGGAGTCGCGCCAGACCACGGGCTCCTCCGTGTTCATCATCTAGGCCAAGGATCTCAGGCCAGCCCGCACTCGATGGCGGCGTCTGAGCGCACCGACTTGTCATTCAGGGAGAGAGACATGCGTGTAGAACAACTGACCTGCCATATCGGCGCCGAACTGAGCGGCGTCCAGCTGGCGGATGCGGCCCACGACGCAGGGCTGTTCACCGAGATCCGCGCCCAACTGCTCAGGCACAAGGTACTGTTCCTGCGCAATCAGGAGATGAGCCGCAGCGATCACGTGACCTTCGCCCGCCGCTTCGGCGAGCTGGAGGATCACCCGGTGGCGGGCAGCGATCCGGATCACCCCGGTCTGGTGCGCATCTACAAGTCGCCGGATGTGCCCAACGATCGCTACGAGAACGCCTGGCACACCGATGCCACCTGGCGCGAGCAACCGCCCATGGGCTGCGTGCTGCGCTGCGTGGAGTGCCCGCCGGTGGGGGGCGACACCCTCTGGGCCAACATGGCGGCGGTCTACGCCGCGCTGCCCGAGGAGATCAAACAGAAGATCGCCGGCCTGCGCGCCCGCCACAGCATAGAGGCGAGCTTCGGGGCGGCCATGCCGATGGAGAAGCGGCTCGCCCTGAAGGCCATGTTCCCGGACGCCGAGCACCCCGTGGTGCGCACCCACCCGGAGACCGACGAGAAGATCCTGTTCGTCAACGCCTTCGCGACCCACTTCACCAACTACCACACCCCGGCGAATGTCCGTGTCGGCCAGGACTACACCATGGGTGGCAGCGATCTGCTGCGCTACCTCATCAGCCAGGCCTATATCCCCGAGTTCCAGGTGCGCTGGCGCTGGCAACCGGGCAGCGTGGCCATCTGGGACAACCGCAGCACCCAGCACTACGCCGCCATGGATTACGCCCCCTGCCATCGCAAGATGGAGCGGGCCGGGATCATGGGCGACACGCCTTACTGAGTCGTAACATCCCAGTGATACCGCTAATTTTCAATAACTTGAGGCAATAGACATGAACTTCCTTGACGGTTCTCTCTTCCCTGAAAATCAGGACAAGTTGGTTATTACCGTAGCCCCGTATGGCCCTGAATGGTTCCCTTCTGACTATCCGGAAGACATCCCGGTGACCATGGAAGAGCAGATCCAGAAAGCGGTCGACTGCTACGAAGCGGGCGCCGCCGTACTGCACCTGCACGTGCGTGAACTGGACGGCAAGGGCTCCAAGCGCCTGTCGATGTTCAACGAACTGATCGCTGGTGTGCGCAAGGCCGTGCCGGACATGATCATCCAGGTCGGCGGCTCTATCTCCTTCGCGCCGCCAGAAGATGGCGCGGCCGCCAAGTGGCTGCATGACGACACTCGGCACATGCTCGCCGAACTCGAGCCCAAACCCGACCAAGTCACTGTGACCGTCAACACCACGCAGATGAACGTGGTCGAGCAGATGGATAAGCGTGACTACGCCGGCACCTCCATGGGGACCGATACCTACGAAGCCTACCGCGAGATGATCGTGCCTTCCGGCCCTGGCTTCATCGAGGAGCACGTCAAGCGTCTGAGTGCCGCCGGCATCCAGAGTGCCTTCCAGTTTTACAACATCAACAGCTACGAGTCGGTGGAGCGGCTGATCCGCCGCGGTGTCTACAAGGGTCCGCTGGTATGCAACTGGGTGGCGATTGGCGGTGGCATGGACCAGCCGCATATCTACAGCATGGCCAACTTCCTGCGCGCCATTCCTGACGGCACCATGCTGACGGTGGAAAGTTCCATGCTCAACACCCTGCCAATCAACCTGATGGGCATGGCGATGGGCCTGCACGTGCGCTGCGGTATTGAGGATAACCTCTGGACCCAGGACCGTTCGCGTAAGATGACCTCCGTCGAGCAGATCGAACAGTTGGTGCGCCTTGCCAAAGAGATCGGCCGTCCAGTTGCCAACGGTAAGGAAGCCCGCGAGATCCTCAAAATCGGTGTTTTCTATGAGACGGTTGAAGAAACCCTTGCAGCCAACGGCTTCGCTCCGAATCCAAAGGGCGGTCAGCAGGGCTTCCTGAAGAAGTGATGTAATACCCACGCAGATCTGCGTGTCAGGGCGCAAGGCCCCAAGCCAAGCGCCCTAAGAACCTGTTTGCCAAACGCCGGTTGTCCTTGCACTATGCAGCACGCAGGGCAACTGAGTGATGAGTCAATATTGTCTGGCCGGGGGCCTTTCCACCGGCTGGTTGACCGAATACCCAACCCAATTTGCAGTAGCGCGAGGGAATGTATGGCTACGTTTCATATCGATGACGACCCCGAGGCCGGCAAGGTTGCCGTGCCCCGTCGTTATGCCTGGATAGTGTTTGCGCTGACCTTCGGTCTGCTCATCTCCGATTACATGTCGCGCCAGGTGCTCAACGCCGTCTTCCCCATGCTCAAGGGGGAGTGGGCACTCTCCGACACCCAGCTCGGCCTGCTCAGCGGCATAGTCGCGCTCATGGTCGGCTTGCTCACCTTCCCGCTCTCCCTGCTGGCGGACCGGTTCGGCCGGGTCAAGAGCCTGGTCATGATGGCCGCGCTCTGGAGCCTGGCGACCCTGGGCTGCGCCCTGGCACAGAACTACGAGCAGATGTTCATCGCCCGCTTCCTGGTGGGAGTGGGGGAGGCCGCCTACGGCAGTGTCGGCATCGCCGTGGTGGTCTCGGTGTTCCCGCGGGAGATGCGGGCCACCCTCTCCGGCGCCTTCATCTCCGGCGGCATGTTCGGCTCTGTGCTCGGCATGGCCTGCGGGGGCGTGCTGGCGCATCTCCTCGGCTGGCGCTGGGCCTTCGCCGGCATGGCCCTGTTTGGTCTGGTGCTGGCGGCCATCTATCCCCTCATCGTCAAGGAGGCGCGGATCTCCCAGGCCAGCCGGGCGGCCCAGGGCAGCAAGGCGGGCCGCAACCCCCTGCGCAGCCTCTATTCCAGCCGCTCGGTGATCTCGGCCTACGTGGGCAGCGGCCTGCAGCTGTTCGTCGGCGGCACCGTCATCGTCTGGATGCCGAGCTATTTCAACCGCTACTACGGGCTGGACACGGACAAGGCGGGACTCATGGCCGCCATCATAGTGCTGTGCAGCGGTGCCGGCATGATCCTGTGCGGCATGCTGAGCGATCGGCTGTGCCGCAACCGGCCGGATCGCAAGATAAGCCTCGCCATCGCCTATTGCCTCGGCAGCTGTCTCCTGCTCTCCCTGGCGTTTGCCCTGCCGGCCGGCTTCCCCCAGCTGGTGCTGATCGGTCTGGGGATGTTCATCGCCACCGGCACCTCGGGCCCCGCCGGCGCCATGGTGGCCAATCTCACCCACGCCAGCGTGCACGGTACGGCGTTTGCGACCCTGACCCTTGCCAACAACCTGCTGGGGCTGGCCCCCGGTCCCTTTATCACCGGCAAGGTGTCCGATCACATCGGGCTGGACAACGCCTTCCAGCTGGTGCCCCTCATCAGCGTCGCGGCGGCTGCGGTCTTCTGCTACGGCAAGCGCCACTACCACAAGGACGTGGCCAAGATTGAAGGGGACGCCCGCCAGGTCGTCGCCGGCCCCCAGGGCAGCGAGGTGAGGGCATGAGGCTCAGCATCGAGGTCTATTTCGATTTCATCTGCCCCTGGTGCCTCATCGGCAAGCGTCAGCTGGATGAGGCGCTGGCCCAGCTGCGGGTGGAGCGGCCCGAGGTGCGGGTCGATGTGAGCTGGCGCGGGGTGCAACTGCTGCCCTACCTGCCGGCGCAGGGGGAGGATTTCCATGCCTTCTATCTGCGGCGCCTTGGCAGCGAGCAGGGGGTGCGCCTGCGCCAGGCTCAGGTGCGGCAGGCGGCGGCCAGCGTCGGCGTTGAGCTGGACTTTGACAAGATCCCCCGTATGCCGAACACGGCCGATGCCCACCGCCTGTGGCAACGGGCCTGCCAACTGGGATCGCCGGCACAGTTGGAGAGTCTGCTGGAGTGGCTGTTTGCCTGCCACTTCCTGCACGGCGGGGATCTGGGGGATGGTGCTACCTTGCTGGGGCTGGCCGAGGCGGTGGGCTTCTCGCCTGCCGATCTGGTGGGCAGCCTGCAGGGAGACGGAACCCCCTTTTTCTGCGATCAGCCAGAGGCGGCTCGGCAGGGGGTGCCCAGCTTCGTGCTGGGGAAGGGGCGGATCCTCAGCGGTGCCCAGCCCGTGGCGCAGTTGCTTGCCGGCTTGCACCAGGCCGTCGCGGCGATGACCCGGGAGCAGGCGCGAGTCTTGGTGCCGGCCGAGCGGGTGCCCGCGCCGGGCCAGCGCGTCCTCATCGAGGACTCGGGCAAGAGCCTGGTGCTGTTCAACGTCGATGGCCGTTTCCATGCCATCGATGACGGCTGTCCCCACCAGGGGGCGTCCCTGTGCGGCGGCCGGCTGGAGGGGGAGGTGATCCAGTGCCTTGCCCACTGTCTGCGTTTCAACCTGACGACCGGGTTGCTGCTGAACTCGACCCAGCTCAGGGTGCGCCGCTACCCGGTCGAGCCGGCGGGGGAGGGGTTGTCCATCGTCATCGAGTCCCAGGAGGCCATCCCATGCTCACCCTGACCATGACGGATCGCTTACAGCGGGTACGGACACTGGCCCCCGGCATGGCGGTCAGCATCACGGTGGCGGCCGCCGCCACCTTCCTGTCGGAGCACTACGGCGCCCCCGTGCTGCTGTTCGCCCTGCTGCTCGGCATGGGGTTGAACTTCCTCAGCGGCGAGGGAAGCTGCAAGGCGGGCATCGAGTTCACGGCGCGAAGTGTCTTGCGCATCGGGGTCGCCCTGCTCGGCATGCGCATCACCCTCGGCCAGATCGCCGAACTCGGCTGGATGCCGGTGCTGCTGGTGGTCACCCTGGTGGTGGTGACCATCAGCCTGTCGGTGGTGGTGGCCAAGGCGATGGGTTTCCAGCGCCTGTTTGGCATGCTGACCGGGGGCGCTACCGCCATCTGTGGTGCCTCCGCCGCCCTGGCCCTGGCTGCCTCCCTGCCGAACCATCCCCAGAAGGAGCGCGCCACCCTGTTCACGGTGATCGGGGTGTCGGTGCTCTCGACGCTGGCGATGATCCTCTACCCCATGATCGCCCGCTTCTTCGAGTTGACGCCGGTGGAGGCGGGGGTCTTTCTCGGTGCCACCATTCACGACGTGGCCCAGGTGGTGGGGGCCGGCTACAGCATGTCCACCGAGACCGGGGACGTGGCCACAGTGGTCAAGCTGATGCGGGTCGCCATGCTGCTGCCGGTGATCCTGGTCGCCGCCATGATCACCCGGATGCAGGGGGCAGATCCCGCGTCCGGCAAGCGGCCGCCCCTGTTGCCCCTGTTTGCGGTCGGCTTCCTGGTGCTGGCCTGCATCAACAGCACAGGCTGGGTGCCCGCCCTGGTTCAGGGGGGGGTCAACGAGCTGTCGCGCTGGTGCCTGGTGATCGCCATCGCCGCCATCGGCATGAAGACCCAGCTCAAGGAGCTGGCGGCGGTCGGCATTAAACCCATCCTGCTGATGGTGGGGGAGACCGCCTTCCTGGTCGCCCTGGTGCTGACCCTGATGCATTGGGGCATCAAGCCTTAGGCATATCAGGAATGTCATGAATGCCGCGAACGTCCGAATAGGCTTCGCTACCCGAACCTACCAACTCAATTGACTGCGTAGGTTCGATTAGCCGCGTAGCGGCGTAATCGGACGATCGCGATACGAGATCAATCAGAAAAACCGCAATAAACGAACGCGCCCCTGTGGCCAACGGACTAGCCAGAGAGCAGAGAGGTAGTTATGAACAAGGTTTACCCCAGCGCCCAGGCCGCTCTTAGCGATCTGGTGCAGGACGACATCACCATCGCCTCGGGGGGCTTCGGCCTGTGCGGCATCCCGGAGCAGCTTATCGAGGCGCTGCAGGAGAGCGGCAAACGCGGCTTCACCATCATCAGCAACAACTGCGGGGTGGACGAGTTCGGCCTTGGGCCTCTGCTCCATAGCCGCCAGATCAAGAAGATGATCTCCTCCTACGTGGGGGGTAACAAGGAGTTCGAGCGCCAGTATCTCGCCGGGGAGCTGGAGCTGGAGTTCACCCCCCAGGGGACGCTCGCCGAGAAGCTTCGCGCCGGCGGCGCCGGCATTCCGGCCTTCTTCACCCGCACCGGTTACGGGACCCTGATCGCCGAGGGCAAGGAGACCCGTCAGTTCGATGGGGATTGGTACGTGATGGAGCGATCCCTCACCGCGGATCTCGCCATCATCAAGGGCGCCAGGGCCGACAAGGCGGGCAACCTGATGTTCAACAAGACGGCGCGCAACTTCAACCCGCTCTGCGCCAAGGCGGGCCGGGTCTGCGTGGCCGAGGTGGAGGAGATCGTCGAGGTGGGGGAGCTGGCCCCGGACGAGATCCACCTGCCCGGCATCTATGTGCAGCGGCTGGTGCACAACCCCAATCCCGAGAAACGCATCGAAGTGCGCACCGTCATGGAGAAGAAATAAGATGGTTTTGATCCGTGAAGAGAGGGCGCTGTGCATCACCCAGGTGCTGCCGGTGGCTTCCTGTATTCAACATTGCGCGCTGAGGAGTAGATAACATGGCCTGGACCCGTGAAGAGAGGGCGCTGTGCATCACCCAGGAACTGCCGGTGGCTTCCTGTTTTCAACAGCCTGCAGTAAGGAGCTAAGTCATGGCCTGGACCCGTGAAGAGATGGCGCAGCGCGCCGCCAAGGAGCTGCAGGACGGCTTCTATGTGAACCTCGGCATCGGCCTGCCGACCCTGGTGGCCAACTACATCCCGGATGCCATGGAGGTGTGGCTGCAGAGCGAGAACGGCCTGCTCGGCATAGGCCCCTTCCCGAGTGAGGAGGCGCTGGATCCCGATCTCATCAACGCCGGCAAGCAGACCATCACCACCTTGCCCGGCAGCAGCTTCTTCGACAGCGCCGAGAGCTTCGGCATGATCCGCGGTGGCCACATCAACCTGGCGCTGCTCGGGGCCATGCAGGTCTCGGAACGCGGGGATCTCGCGAACTGGATGATCCCCGGCAAGCTGGTCAAGGGGATGGGGGGGGCCATGGATCTGGTGGCCGGGGTCAAGCGGGTGGTGGTGCTGATGGAGCACTGCGCCAAGAACGGTGAGCACAAGATACTGGAGTGGTGCAACCTGCCCCTGACCGGGGTCGGGGTGGTGGATCGCATCATCAGCGATCTCGCCGTGCTGGACGTGACCCCAAGCGGCCTCAAGCTGGTGGAGCTGGCCCCCGGCATCGAATTTGAGCAGTTGCAGGCCGCCACCGGCTGCCGCATCTGCCGCTGAATCGCGTGTGGGCCGACTCGTCGGCCATTTTCACGGCGGAGTGAGGATGCTTGGGCCTGCTCCGCCGCTTTTATGCTCTCCGTGACGGCGCAGATGCTCTGCCTGCTGCCTCTCGCCCCGATAACAGACTGCCATCACCCACCCACTCACTGGACACGCCAGCCCCTTGGCGGACCCCTGTCCTTCACCATGGTCCCTGGCTGAGCCCCGAGAATCCCTGCGCGGATGCCGTCCGACACCCCTTTCGCGCCGCTTGTTCGGCGCCGCCACTCCCTGTCATCAAATGAAAAGTGGCTGACGTTCAATGGCAAGCAAGGGGGTTGGGCTGGCCGTAGAGTCGGTAGCAACAACACAGAGCGCACCCGGGGGAGGAACCCGCAAGGGGAGGAGGCAAACAGAGCGCCCCCTCATCCCCAAGGGAAGCGCCGACACTGGCACAACAGCCAGGCAAGAAGCCAAGCAACAAGCCAGACAATAAAGCCAGACAATAAAGCCAACGGAAACGGCGACTAGACACAGAACAACAAACAACAGATGACGACACTCGGAGAGACTGTAATGGATTACAAGCACACGAGTCATGGTTGCGGTGCCCTGCGCCTCAGCCTGCTGGCAACGGCCATTGCGGCCGTTCTCCTGCCCACCGTTCAGGCGGTCGAGATCGACACGGGCAGTGAAGAGTGGTCCGTGCGTTTCGACAACACCGGCAAGTTCAACTACGGCATGCGCACCGAGAGCGCCGACGAGCGGATGCTCGCCACCCCGAACAGCAACGATGGGGACTACAACTTCAAGGATGCCGGCGACACCGTCACCACCCGCTTCGATCTGTTGACCGAGCTTGACGTGGTGAACAAGGGCAATACCGGTTTTCGCATCAGTGCGGCGAGCTGGTACGACTATGCCTATGACGACGTCGGCGCGAGCGACAACCCCTTTTTGAACAACAACGGTGATGCCTCCGGCATCCCGGGCTGGGGCGCCAACCCCGCAAGGTCGACCATGTTTGGCCAGCCGGGGCTGAGCGATTATGCCGATCGCTACTACAACGGCCCCTCCGGCGAGATCCTCGACGCCTTCGTGTTCCACAACATGGAGATAGGTGACGAGTCGCTGCTCGGCGTCAAGATAGGCCAGCACAACATCTTCTGGGGCGAGACCCTGCTCAACCCGGTGCACTCCATCAGCTACGGCCAGTCTGGCCTGGATCTCGCCAAGCTCGCGGCGTCCCCGGGCACCGAGGCAAAAGAGCTGTTCATGCCCCGCAAGCAGATCTCCGCCTCCTTCACCCTGAACCCGGAGTGGACCTTCGCCGCCCAGTACTTCTTCGACTGGGACGCGGCCCGTCTGCCGGAGGCCGGCACCTTCTACGGTGGCTCCGATCTGGTGGGCTACGGTGCCCGCGCCTTCCTGCTGGGTCACACCGGTGGCCCGGGCCTCGCCGGGCCGAACGGCACCCTGAGCAACATCCGCCGCGGGGCAGACATAGAGCCGGGCAAGCACGGTGACTGGGGCTTCATGACCAAGTGGTCCCCCGAGGCGCTGGATGCCACCCTGGGGGCCTACTACCGTCGCACCGCCGACATCCTGCCCCAGGCGGTACTGGACGCCCGTGGTCTGAGCGTCCGCGGGACGAATCCCCTGCCGGCCGGGGCTATTCCCAACCTGCGTAACTCGATTGCCAACACCAGCTATTCCCTGGCCTACGGCGAGGACATCGACATCCTGGGTCTGAGCCTGTCCAAGGACATCGCCGGGGTCAGCGTGGGCAGCGATCTGAACTATCGCCACAACATGCCCCTCTCCAGCATCCCGGCGCTGCTGAGTGCCTCGGGTCCACTCGGGCTGAAACAGGGGCTCGGTGCGCTGCCTGCCCGTAATGACAGCACCGGGGTGATCACCGACGACAGCGACGGTTACAGCGCCACCGGCGAGACCCTGCACTGGACCCTCAACGGCCTGATGACCATGGCCGACACCCCGCTGTTCGACGGTGCCGCCCTGCTGGCCGAGCTCTACTACAGCAACCTGCTGAGCCTCAACGATCACAACAAGGCGCTCTACAAGGGCGAGGACAGTTACCAGGGGCTCGACAAGTCGACCACCGACAACTGGGGCCTGGCGATCAACTTCACCCCGACCTGGTATCAGGTGTTCCCCGGCGTGGACATGAGCATGCCGCTGTCGGTCAACCTCGGCCTGGCGGGGGTGTCTCCCGTGCAGGGCGGCGGTGCCAAGGACACCGGCAACTACGCCCTTGGCCTCGGCGCTACCATCTACAACCAGTATTTCGTCGATCTGAAGTACGTGGACTCCTTCGGCAAGTCTGCCGACTGTAACGACGGCGCCACCGATGGCTCCACCCCCAACGCCCTGGATGCGACCCAGCGCAACACCTGTTATGCCGGCGGTTACTCCTCCTTCTCCGGTGGCGGCGCCACCACGGAAGACAGAGGGGCCGTCTACCTGACCCTCAAGACCACTTATTGAGTCAAGCGACCGAGTCGGAGAACAAGATGATGAAACATAAACAGACCATGCTGGCCCTGTCCCTCGCCCTGGCCTTCACCAGTCAGGCCCAGGCGGCCGTCTCCGCCAGCGAAGCGGGCAAGCTGGGCACCAGCCTGACCCAGGTCGGCGCCGATGCCGCGGCCAACGCCGACGGCTCCATCCCCGCCTATACCGGCGGCCTGACCACGGCGCCCGCCGGCTTCAAGGCCGGTGACAGCATGCGCCCGGATCCTTATGCGGGCGACAAGCCGCAGCTGGTGATCGACGGCAAGAACGTGGCTAAGTACAAGGGTGAGCTGACCGCCACCACCGCCGAGTTGCTGAGCCGCTTCCCGGACTTCAGAGTCGATGTCTACCCGACTCACCGCAGCGTGGCGCTGCCCCAGGCGGTGCTGGACAACACCAGGCAGAACGCCCTGAACGCCAAGACCCTGGAAGGGGGCATGGCGGTGGATCAGGTGCTGCCGGGCATTCCCTTCCCGATCCCGCAGACCGGCGCCGAGGCGATGTGGAACTTCCTGCTGCGCTACCAGGGGGTGAACATCGCCACCAAATACGACTCCTGGAACGTCGATTCCGCCGGGGTAGCGGCGCTCTCCACCACGGGGCAGGCGTTCATCAACTACGCCATCTACGAGGACATGAAGAAGCCCATCGCGGCCAAGGACACCTACTACCAGATGAAGCTCTACTACACCGGGCCCGCCCGCCGTGCCGGTGAAGCCATCATGCTGCGCGATGCCGCCAACCCCCTTGAGCAGCCGCGCAAGGCCTGGCAGTACCTGCCGGGGCAGCGCCGGGTCAAGCTGGCACCGAACCTGGCCTACGATACCCCGAACCCGGGCACCTCGGGCGCCGGCACCTATGACGACGTCTTCGTCTTTAACGGCGCGCTGGACCGCTTCGATTGGAAGCTGGTGGGCAAGCAGGAGATGATAGTTCCCTACAACACCTACAAGCTGACCTATGAGCCCGATGCCCGGGCGCTGACCACCCCGAACTTCCTGTCGCCGGATCACGTGCGCTGGGAGAAGCACAGGGTCTGGGTGGTGGAGGGCAACCTCAAGGCCGGCGAGCGCCACATCTATGCCAAGCGTCGCTTCTATCTGGACGAAGACAGCTGGGTGGCCCTGGCCTCGGATCAGTACGACGCCCGTGGTCAGCTCTATCGCGGCTCCTTCGCCTTCCTGAGCCAGAGCTACGACAAGCAGACCCCGGATGCCACCCCCTTCATGATCTATGACCTGGTGGCGGGGACCTACAACATCAACGGCGTGGTGGGACCCCATGGCGGCATCAAGTACGGCGATTCGCTGTCCAAGGCGAAGTGGTCGCCGGAGTCCCTGGCGGGCGCGGGTATCCGCTAAGCGTTGATGATCTCCACTGACCCCCCTCCCGGCCTCCCCCCTTCGAAAGGGGGAGGAGTGAAGTGCGCCCTCCCCTTGCCAAGGGGAGGGCCGGGGTGGGGTTGTTGCGACCATCCGATGGGTTTTGAAGACAAGGAAGTGGTATGGGTTCATTCAACAAGTTGGCGCCCTGGCTGTGCGGCGCCCTGCTGATGGCAGGGCCCGCGCAGAGCGCGGAGACGATCACGGCGGCGACGGCCTATGTGGACGTGCTGGACTTGCCGGCCAAGCCGAGCGCGCTGGCCAAGCAGAGCCCCTTGCTGGATCTGGCCCGTGCCGGCAGCCGGCTGGTGGCGGTGGGGCAGCGGGGTCACATCCTCTACTCCGACGACGAAGGCAAGGGTTGGCAGCAGGCCAGGGTGCCGGTGAGCTCGGATCTCAATGCCGTCGTCTTCCCCAGTCCCGAGCAGGGCTGGGCCGTGGGGGGGGACGGGGTCATCCTGCACAGCCAGGACGGTGGCGCCAGCTGGCAGAAACAGCTGGATGGCCGCCAGATAGGCGACCTGGTGCTGCAATACTACTCGGCCAAGGCCCAGTCCGAGCCGGACAACGAGCAGTGGGCCGCGTTGGTGGAAGAGGGCCAGCGCCTGGTGGAGGAGGGGGCCGACAAGCCCCTGCTCGACGTCTGGTTCCAAGACGACAGGGTTGGCTACGTGGTCGGGGTGTTCAACCTCATTCTGCGCACCCAGGATGGCGGTCAGCACTGGACGCCGATGCAGGATCGCACCGACAACCCGGATGGGCTGCATCTCAATGCCATCGCCCTGGCCGGGGAGAGCCTCTATCTCGCCGGCGAGCAGGGCTTGCTGCGCAAGTGGGATCCGGGGACGCAGCGCTTCGTCTCACTGCCAAGCCCCTATGACGGCAGCTTCTTCGGTCTCATCGGTCGGCCCGGCGAGCTGCTGGTCTATGGGCTGCGGGGCCATGCCTATCGCAGCACGGATGGCGGCCAGCACTGGGCGAGACTGGCCAGTCCGCTGCCCATCAGCCTCAGCACTGCTATGCAGGGGGCAGATGGCCAGTTCCGCCTCTTTACCCAGGCCGGCCATATGCTGCGGCAACGGGGCAACGAGCCGCTGACTCTGGAACCCCTGGCCGAGCCATCCCCGGTGGCGGGTGCCCTGCTGACGCCCCAGGGCACCCTGGCACTGGTGGGCAGCCGCGGTGTGCGCACCCTGGCGGTGAATTAAGGCGGTCACAAGTATTGCCAAATCAGGCTGTCACCGGATGACGGCCCAATAACGATAACGAGGATCCAGACATGGGCCATGTGAAGCAAGATGCGATGCCGGTGATCCGCGAGCTGGCGCAGTTCGACAGGCGCTCCGGCAACCTGCTGGAGCGGCTGGTGTTCAACCACAGAGCGCTGTTCATGCTAGTGATGACGCTGGCGACCCTGGTGTTTGGCTACATGGCGACGACTCGCCTGGCGTTGGCGCCCAGCTTCGAGAAGATGATCCCCCAGAGCCAGCCCTACATCAAAAACTTCCTGGAGAACCGCCAGTCCCTGCGTGGCCTCGGCAACTCGGTGCGGGTGGTGGTGGAGAACACCCAAGGGGACATCTTCGATCCCGGCTATCTTGGCGTGCTCAAGCGGGTCAATGACGAGCTGTTCCTCACCGAGGGGGTGGACCGCGCCTGGATGAAGTCCCTCTGGAGTCCGGCGGTGCGCTGGACCGAGGTGACCGAGGAGGGCTTCCAGGGCGGCCCCGTGATGCCGGACGCCTATCAGGGCAAGCCCGCCGACATCGAGCAGTTGCGCCAGAACATCAACCGGGCCGGTATCGTCGGCAGCCTGGTGGCGAGCGATTTTAAATCCACCATGCTGATCGTGCCCCTGCTTGACAAGGCATCGGCCACCGGCAAGCCCCTCAACTATCACGAGTTCTCCCAGCGCATCGAGAAGTTGCGCAGCCAGATCGAGTTCGACGGCAAGCCCCACAAGGCGGGAGAGGAGGGGACGGGTCAGTACAAGATCCGGGTCATCGGTTTTGCCAAGCTGGTCGGCGATCTCATCGATGGCCTCATTCAGGTGATCATGTTCTTCGCCCTGGCGGTGGCGACCTCGCTTCTCATCATCTTCCTCTACACCCGCTGCGTGCGCAGCACCCTGCTGGTGGTGGGTTGCTCGCTGATCGCCGTGGTGTGGCAGCTCGGCCTCGTCGCCTGGCTCGGCTACGCCATCGATCCCTATTCGGTGCTGGTGCCCTTCCTCATCTTCGCCATCGGGGTCTCCCACGCGGCCCAGAAGATGAACGGCATCATGCAGGACATCGCCCGCGGCACCCATCGCCTGATCGCCGCGCGCTACACCTTCCGCCGGCTGTTCCTGGCCGGAGTCACGGCGCTGCTCGCCGATGCGGTGGGCTTCGCGGTGCTGATGCTGATCGACATCCCGGTCATTCAGGATCTCGCCATCACCGCCAGCATCGGGGTGGCGGTGCTCATCTTCACCTCCCTGCTGTTGATGCCGGTGGCGCTCTCCTATGTGGGAGTGGGCCACAAGGCGGCCGAGCGGGCGCTGGCCATTGAAAATAACGCCGCCGCCAACCAGGGCTTCGGCAGGCTCTGGACGCTGCTGGACCGCTGCACCGAGCGCAAGTGGGCCACCTTTGTGGTGCTGCTGGGCCTGGCCATGGGGATCGGCGGCTACCTGGTCAGCCTGCACCTCAAGATTGGCGATCTGGACAGCGGCGCACCCGAGCTGCGCGCCGATTCGCGCTACAACAAGGACAACGGCTACATCACCAGCCACTATGCGCTCTCGAGCGATCTGTTCGCGGTGATGATCAAGACGGCGCCGGAGGGGTGTCTCAATTACCAGACCCTGATCCTGGCGGATCGCCTGGGCTGGGAGCTGCAGCAGCATCCCGGGGTGCAGGCCACCAGCTCCCTGGTCAATGCGGTGCGCCAGATCACCGCCGGCACCTATGAGGGCAACCCCAGGCTCGCCAGCATCCAGCGCAACCAGAACGTGTTGAACTACGCGGCCCAGCAGGCCTCGGTCAACAGCCCCGAGCTGTTCAACACCGACTGCTCCCTGATGCCGGTGATCGCCTACCTGAGGGATCACAAGGCCGAGACCCTGAGCGGCGTGGTGGCCATCGCCGAGCGGTTTGCCCGGGAGAACTCGTCGCCGGATCGCCAGTTCCTGCTGGCCGCGGGCTCGGCGGGCATCGAGGCGGCCACCAACCTGGTGGTGCACGAGGCGAACCGCACCATGCTGCTCTACGTCTACCTGGCGGTGACCGTCTTCTGCCTCATCACCTTCCGCAGCTGGCGGGCGACCGTGGTGGCCCTGGTGCCCCTGATGCTCACCTCTGTGCTGTGCGAGGCGCTGATGGTCTTCATGGGGATAGGCGTCAAGGTGGCGACCCTGCCGGTGATTGCGCTCGGGGTCGGCATCGGGGTGGACTACGCGCTCTACCTGCTGAGCGTGCAGTTGCACCATCAACGCCAGGGCATGTCGCTGGTGGAGTCCTATCGCCAGGCTGTGGCCTTCACCGGCCGGGTGGTGGGGCTGGTGGGCATCACCCTGGCCGCCGGCGTGGTGGGCTGGGTTTGGTCCCCCATCAAGTTCCAGGCCGACATGGGCATACTGCTCACCTTCATGTTCCTGTGGAACATGCTGGGGGCCCTGATAGGGGTGCCGGCACTCTCCTACTTCCTGCTGCGCGGCACCCAGCCCGCTCTGGCCGAAGCCGTTGAGAAGGCTGCTGCGCCCCGTGCGAGCGTCGACGCCTCCGCGCCCCAGGGGAGGATGAAGGCGGAACAGCTGCCGGCCGATGTCCGCTAGGGGCGGCAAGCCGAGATGTGAAGAGGGAGGCGACAAGCCTCCCTCTTCTTTTTTGGCGTGATCTGTTGAGGGGCCGGGTTGGATGGCAAAGGGATGCGGGAGTGTCGCGCTGCTGGCTTTCATGGCATCCCACTCGTTTCGCTGTCGATGGCGAGTGCCCCACATGATGGAAAGCGGAATGCAAAGAGGGAGGCCGCAGCCTCCCTCTTTAATTCAACGTCTGGCGAAGGAATGGTGTCTAGCCGTAGGCAAGGCTGGTGTGCGCGCTCTGGGTCACCTTGGGCACGCCCTTGTGGCGGGAGCGCCAGGTGGCGGGCGGCATGCCGAACTGGGCGTTGAACCAGCGGGTGAAGGAGCTCGGCATGGAGTAACCCAGCATGTCGGCGATGTGGCCCAGCGAATAGCCGGAGTTTTGCAGATAACGCATCACCAGATCCCGGCGCACGTCGTTGACCAGCTCGCTGAAGGTGGCACCGCTCTCCTCCAGATGGCGCTGCAGGGTGCGCACGTTCATGCCCAGGGTGCGGGCTATCTGCTCTATGGTGGCGCGCCCCATGGGCAGCAGCAGGTAGATGGCCTTGCGCACGTCAGTCATCAGGGATTGCTGGGTCTCCACCAGCAGGGTGTCGAGGTACTGGCGCGCATGGCGGGCCATGGCCTGGTTGGCCAGGGGGTTGGGGATGTCCAGATCCGCTGACTGACAGACGATGCCGTTGAACTCGCTGCCAAATTCCAGCTTGCAGCCGAACAGCCGCTTGTGGATGGAGAGATCCGCCGGCGCGTCATGGGTGAAGTTGACGCTGATGGGATGCCAGTTCGCCCCGACCCCGACCTGGGCCGCGCAGAAGCGATACATGACGCCGACAGCAAGCTCGGTGGCCTGGCGCGAGGGCATGGGGGCGTCGGTGATGATCTCCTCGCGAATGATCACCGCCTTGCCCGCCTCCTCGATGAAGATGGCCAGGGCGTTATTGAACAGATGGATGTATTGCACCATCACCTGCAAGCCCTCGCGCAGGTTGGGCTGATAGCTCAGCAGCAGGCTCACCTCGCCAAAGTCCGACAGCTGGCGATGCTCCGCCATGCGCAGCCCCAGGCTATGGCAGTCGCCGGTGCGGGCGGTGAGCTCCAGCAAGTTGATGATGGTGGAGACCGGGATGCGCTGATTGGGCACATCCAGAATGGAGGCACTGAGGCCGGCTTGCGACAACAGGTGGGGGGTATTGAGGCCCAGTTGGCGGGCGACATCGAGGTAGTTGGTGAGGGTAGCGGCTCTGGCAAGAAGGGTCATGATGCAGTTCCCATGGCGACAGCTCATCTGCTGGTTGTTAACCGTTTTTTATCATTTTGATTACATCATGGGAAGGCTTATTAACCTATCTGTTAGTCGCAGATCCCAGGGGGTGAGCTCGCTCACAGTCCGCTTCCGATGGCATCCAGGCCCAGCGATCGCCGCCTTGTCCGGCCGAGTCTCTGTCGCAAAAAGACAACTTCATGGCATCCAAGGTAAAGCAGCCGGGGGCCCGGCACCTTACTGTGGTCCCGATGTCATCCGGCCGTCGCCGGAGCGCCTGAACAGGGGAAGATACATGAAGGAATGTCAGCCCGAGGCCACCGTATTGATCGTGCCCGGCCTGCGTGAACACGTGGCGGATCACTGGCAGACCCTGCTCGCCGAGAGGCTTGACAAGGTGGTGACGGTGCCGCCGCTCGCCTCGGACAAGCTCAACTGCCAGGCCAGGGTCGAGGCCATCGAGTCGGCGATCGCCGCCATCGAGGGCCCGGTGATCCTGGTGGCCCACAGCGCCGGGGTGCTGATGGTGGCCCACTGGGCTGCCCAGTACGGCGCTGTCAGTCAGCACAGGATAAAGGGCGCCCTGCTGGTGACGCCACCGGATCTGGATGCCGACTGGCCCTCCCACTATCCCAGCAAGGAGGCCATGGCGGCCGGCGGTTGGCACCCCTTGCCCCGTATGACGCTGCCGTTCCCGAGTCTGGTAGTGCTGAGTCACAACGATCCCCTGGCGAGCCCTGCGGCGGTGCGTGCCCTGGCCGGGGAGTGGGGGAGCGAGCTGGTGGATGCCGGGGCGGTGGGACACCTCAATCCGGCGAGCGGATTTGGCCCCTGGCCAGAGGCCGAGGCCTTGCTCGGGCGTCTCGACGCCCGCTAACTCAGATGGTGAGGGGAGACGGCTCCCCTGCGCCCAAACACGAATCGGAAGGAGTCCGTATGGTGAAGACAAGGATCATACCGCCAGCCCAGGGAGCCCATGCTTATCCCTTGCTGATCAAGAGCCTGCTGTTGTCCGGGGTGCGCCATCACCCGGGCCGGGAGATCGTATACGCAGATCGGCTGCGCTACGACTACCGCACCCTCAATCAGCGCATCCACCGGCTGGCCAACCTGTTGACCGCCTCGGGCATTGGACCGGGGGACACGGTGGCCCTGCTGGACTGGGACAGCCACCGCTCCCTCGAGTGCTTCTTCGCGGTACCCATGATAGGCGCCGTGCTGCACACGGTGAATGTGCGCCTGTCGCCGGAGCAGATCGCCTTTACCATGCACCACGCCGAGGATCACCTGGTGCTGGTCCATGACGACTTCCTGCCCATGATGGACTCCATTCAGGAGAAGCTGCCCACGGTGCGCGGTTACATCCGGCTGACCGATGGGGAGTCGCCCTCTACCGGATTGCCCCTGCTCGGGGAGTACGAGACGCTGCTGGCCGGGGCGGACGACCAGTTCGACTTCCCCGACTTCGACGAGGAGTCGGTGGCGACCCTGTTCTACACCACGGGCACCACCGGGGATCCCAAGGGGGTCTACTTCAGTCACCGCCAGCTGGTGCTGCACACCCTCAACGAACTGGGCACCCTGGCGGCCCATGCGGGCCAGTCGCTGCTTTGCTCCGACGACGTCTACATGCCCATCACACCCATGTTCCACGTCCATGCCTGGGGCGTCCCCTATGTGGCGACCATGCTGGGGGTGAAGCAGGTCTACCCGGGGCGCTACGAGCCGAACAAGCTGGTCAAGCTCTATCGCGACGAGGGGGTGAGCTTCTCCCACTGCGTGCCGACCATATTGCAGATGATCCTGGACTGCGAGGAGGCCAGGCAGACCTCGTTCGAGGGCTGGAAGATGCTGCTGGGGGGCAGTGCGCTGCCGCTCGGGCTGGCGACCCAGGCGAGCCAGAAGGGGATACGGGTGCACGCCGGCTACGGCATGTCGGAGACCTGCCCGCTGTTGTGCGTGGTGCACCTCGCTCCCGAGGAGCTGGCGCTGCCCATGGCGGAGCAACTGCCGCTGCGGATCAAGACCGGAAAGCCCATCGGCCTGGTGGACTTGCGCATCGTCGATACCGAGGGCAAGGATCTGCCCCACGACGGTGAGGCCATGGGGGAGATAGTGGTGCGCGCCCCCTGGCTGGCCCAGGGCTACCTGAAGGAGCCCGCCAAGGGGGCTGAGCTGTGGGATGGCGGCTGGCTGCACACCGGGGACGTGGCCTCCATCACCCCGGACGGCACGGTGGAGATCAAGGACCGCATCAAGGACGTGATCAAGACAGGTGGCGAGTGGATAAGCTCGCTGGCGCTGGAGAGCCTCATCAGCGCCCATTGCGGGGTGCATTCGGTGGCCGTAGTGGGGGTGCCGGACGAGCAGTGGGGGGAGCGCCCGTTGGCCCTGGTGGTCGGCAAGGAGGGGACGAACCTGGATCCCCAGGCCATCAAGGCGCACCTGCAGGGGTTCGTCGACAGTGGTCGCATCAATCGCTGGGCCATTCCGCGCCAGATCCGCATAGTGCAGGAGATCCCCAAGACCAGTGTCGGCAAGGTGAACAAGAAGCTGATCCGGGAGCGCGAGTGCCATCCGGCGGTGGAGAACTGAGGGCGCCGTCATAGATCCAGAGGACGGCCTCTCAGTCATCCCCACTGTCTGAGGGGCCTTGTTGGCCGGGCTGCCATGGCTTGACTACGATAACTGAGTTATCACACAAGAGGCGTGCGCCATGAACAGAACCCAGATTCATCTCGTTGATGAAGAGGTGGATTTTCCGTCCAGTGAACAGTTGGTTTCCACCACGGATCTTCAGGGGGTCATTACTTATGCCAATGACCACTTCTGCCGGGTGGCGGGATACAGCAGGGCAGAGATGATAGGCCAGCACCACAACATGGTTCGCCACCCGGACATGCCCAAGGCCGCCTTTGCTGACCTCTGGGGCAAGCTCAAGCAGGGCAAACCCTGGCGCGGCATGGTGAAAAACCGCTGCAAGGATGGGCGTTACTATTGGGTGGATGCCTATGTCACCCCCATCTTCGAGCAGGGGCGGATCAATGGCTACCAGTCGGTCCGCAGTCGCGCCGCGCCGGAGATGAAAGCCGTGGCCGGGCGCACCTATGCCAGATTGAAGAGCGTGGAGCGGGGGGAGCGAAAGGGCGG
Source organism: Aeromonas sp. R7-1 (assembly GCF_040908115.1). NCBI lineage: Bacteria > Pseudomonadati > Pseudomonadota > Gammaproteobacteria > Aeromonadales > Aeromonadaceae > Aeromonas > Aeromonas sp. R7-1. The sequence goes on from NZ_JBFODD010000053.1 coordinate 63,719, forward strand.
ATTGAGCCTGCGCCCGATGCGCCACGGGCTGGCCATCGTCGGTGTCTTGCTGATGCTGGCGGGGGGAGCCTATCTGATGGGGCCCTGGGGGCCGCTGTTCACCCTGTTGCCCCTCTTGTGGCTGGCCCTGATCTATCGTGACACCCTCATCACTACCCCCCGTTATCTGCGACAGCTCGCGGACGAATATGACAGCCTGACCCGGCTCATCTATTCGGGGGAGGATGCCAGTGCCATTGCAGACTTCCACATCAAGCTGTTGCAGGCCAGGATCCGCACCGTCCTTGGACGAGTGGACGATGCGACCCTCTCCCTGCAGGATCTCGCGGTGCATCTGAAAACAGCCTCCAGCGAGGCGAGCGCCGACATCGCCGAACAGGATGTCCAGACCCAGCAGGTGGCGACGGCCATCACCGAGATGGCGGCGACAGCCCACGAGATTGCCCGCAATATCCTGGAGACGGACAACCAGATAGCTCAGGCCAAGGCGCACTGCCAACACACCGACCAGCAGTTGGAAGATACCCAGCACAGGGTGACGGAGCTGGCCACCCAGGCAGAGCATGCCTTCACGGCCGCCGTGGCACTGGCGGAGGAGTCGGATCGCATCGGTGTGCTGATGAGCGAGATCCAGGGCATTGCGGATCAGACCAATCTGCTGGCGCTTAACGCCGCCATCGAGGCGGCGCGGGCAGGGGAGCAGGGGCGAGGATTTGCGGTGGTGGCGGACGAGGTACGAACCCTCTCCACGCGCACCCACAAGGCGACCGAGCAGATCCAGAGCAGCATAGGCCAGATCCAGCGTACCTTGAACGGCTGGAAGGGAATGATGCAGCAGAACCTGCAACAGACCCAATCCTGCGTGACCCTGACCCGCCAGGGATCAGAGAGCCTGCATCAGGTGCTGGCGGAAATAGAACGGGTGGTGGACCTCTCGGCCCAGATCTCGACGGCGGCAGAGGAGCAGCAGGCGGTAGTGGAGGACATCAGCCGCAACGTCAACGCCATCTCCCAGCACTCCCACACCAACAGCAACAAGATGCAGGACATGGATGCCTCGAGCGACATCCTGCTCACCAAGGCTCGCCAGCTCAAATCCCTGGGGCAGACCTTCGGGTAAGAGCGGTCAGACTCATGCAATGCAGGAAGGCCACCCCTGGGGTGGCCTTCTTGTTTATTGGTTTCATGGGGGTATCGGCTCTGTGTGCCGGGAGATGAGCCAGTCAGCCGGACTGCTCCGCCAGCGTGATGACGCGGCCACCCTTGTCACAATACATGGCCCTGTCGGCCTGGATGAGCCACTGTTCCGGGCTCCAGTCATGCTGGTAGTGGCTGACGCCGATGCTGATGCCCACCTGCATCGGCTGGTCATTGACCACGAAGGGGGCCTGCATGGCCTGGCGGATCACGGCGGTGACCTCCTCTGCCTGACGAATATCGTAGCCCGGCAGCAGCAGGATGAACTCGTCCCCCGCCAAGCGGGCAAAATAGCACTGGTGGCCGATGGCGTCGTGGATCCGTCTGGCCAGCTGGCAGAGGATGGCATCCCCCTGGCTGTGGCCGAAGTTGTCGTTGATGCGCTTGAAGTCATTGAGATCGCAAAACAGCAGGCAGCCCGGATTGTCGCTTTGTACCTGGTGTTTCAACTGCTCCATCAGGCTCAGGCGATTGGGCAGCCCGGTAAGGGGATCGAGGCGGGCCAGTTGCAGTATCTCCTGCTCTCGCTGCTTGCGCAGGGCCACTTCCTGGTTGAGCCGCTTGTTGCTCATCAGAAGATAGAGGGAGAGCAGCAGGATGAGACCACCAACACCCAGGCTCAGCAGGAACCAGGGGCGCCAGAAGATCCACTGTTCTGAGGGGACCTGATAGAGGAAACGGGTCAGGGAGACCGGCTTGGCAAGGAGGCCTATCTCCACCAGCTGCTGCATGATGTGAGCGAAGCGATCCGGATTCATATACCCGATCTCCACATAGAGCGGCTGGATCATCTCCTTGCTCATCTGCAACTCGTATTCCATGTGGGCCTGGCTGCGGTTGACGCCATACTCCGTGCGCAGCAGGGCGATGGCTTCCTCGGGGTGGGTGAGGGCATAGCGCCATCCCTTGAGGCTGGCTGCACGAAAACGTGCCACCCGCTCCGGATTGAGCCGCTCCTGTGCCTGGGTGGTGAAGAGAATGTCGCTGTAGAAATCGATGCCGTAGTTGCGAGGGTTGATGACGGACACCGAGATGCCGCGCTCTTCCAGATAGAAGGGCTCATTGCTCAGATAGGCGTTGAAGATGTCTACCCGGCCGGCGATCAGATCGTCGATGTTGACCGAAGTGGGTACCGGGATGAGCTGGCGCTCGTGAAGCCCCTGATAGTAGAGGGTGGCCAGCAGTTCGGCATCCTGATGACCCGGAAACATCATGATCCGTTTGCCACGCATGTCCGCAACGGTGAGAATGCCGCTGTCGCGGCGTGCCAGGAAGATGGAGGGAGAGTGCTGGTAGACGCTGGCCAGCGCCAGCAGCGGCTTGCCCTGGGCGTAGTGGGTCAGCACCTCGGTGTTGCCGACGCCAAAGTCGGCGCGTCCGGCCAGCACCTCCTGAACCGGACTTATTCCCTTGCCACCTGGCCTTATCTCGACATCCAGACCAGCGTCGGCGTAATACCCCTTGGCCTTGGCCATGTGATAGCCCACAAACTGGGGCTGATGCAGCCAGCGCAACTGCAATACCACCTTCTCCGGCAGATCACGTGTCCGTTCACTGGCCTGGAGGGGCGAGAAGCAAGTGATGCCAAGCAACAACAGCCAAAACAGGCATTTTTTCATTCGTGCGATTCTTGTGCTGAGGGTCCATGAAGATGGCCTGCAGGCCTGCATTCAAGTTGTTAACAAATAACATTCTAAAGGGTTATACATGTACCGGATACAATTGCAGCACAAAGATTTCATGGTGATCAACAAGCGTCCGGGCATTGGCATGCACGATGATGCCGGCGAGCCGGGTCTCGTCAATCGGGTCAGAATGGATACCGGTCTTGACCTCTATCCGGTCCATCGACTGGACAAGATGACCTCTGGGCTGGTGCTGCTGGCCCGCACCCCCGAAGCGAATCGCGCCCTCAGCATGGCTTTCGCGGCGCGGGAAGTGAGCAAGCAGTATCTGGCCCTCTCCGATCGCAAACCGAAGAAGAAGCAGGGCTGGGTGAAGGGGGACATGGAGAAAGGGCGAGGCGGCAGCTGGATGCTGAGCCGCACCCAGGATAACCCGGCCATCAGCTGGTTCGATTCTGTCTCGGTGCGCGAGGGGCTGCGTCTTTATCGCATCAAGCCCCGGACCGGCAAGACCCACCAGATCCGGGTGGCCTTGAAGAGCGTGGGAGCCCCCATCCTCGGGGATGAGCGTTACGGCGGCACGGCGGCGGATCGCGGTTATCTGCACGCCTGGCGCCTCGCCTTCACCCTGGCAGGTGAGAGCTTCGATCTCGTCTGTCCGCCCGATGAGGGGGCGCTGTTCCTCCTGCCCGAGTTGCATGCCGCCATCGCGGAGATCTCCGAATGAGCGCTGCAACCGCGAGAGTCCCAGCCCGCGGCTGGATCCTGGCCGACTTCGATGACACCCTGGCGCCGGATGACAGCCATGCGGGGTTGCTGCGTTTCATCTTGCGCCGCCGTCTCTGGCCGCTGCTGCTGTGGCCACTGATGGCGTTCGGTGCCGTGATCTATCTGCTGCCAGGTCAGCGCAGTCGCGGCATTGCACTCATCTGGTGGGCCATCACCCTCGGGCTATCCCCCCTGGCCTGGCGCGCCCTGGTACGGCAGTACAGCCTGACCCGGCCCGGCCTGTATCGGGAGGCGCGAGCCCTCCTGACGGGGGAGGGGGGCCGCTGTTGGGCCATCTCCGCCAGTCCCCGCGCCCTGGTCCGTGCCCAGCTCCATCGTCAACTGCCAAGGCTTCCTCACCGCATCATCGGCTCGCGGATGGGTTACCGTTTCGGCGGCCTGGTGCCGAGCTTCTATTGCCATGGCAGGCACAAGCTGCTGCCCGAGCTCCTGACCCTGGAGGCCGCACTCACCCTGAGTGACAGCCTGCACGATCTGCCCCTGCTGGCGTTGGGGGAGCAAGCCTGGCTCATCAACCCGCAAAGGACTCGATTGCTAAAGGCGAGGGCGGTACTGCCCCATATCGAACCCTGTTATTGGTCGCTGTAAGGCAAAGCTGACAGCCTTGCGGGACGCTAACGAGCGCAGTGCAAGGCTGGGTCTTTGCTGTCACATTTCATTTACATTTTTTGGCGCGGATCCCCGCCAAACTATCTGAACGCCGCCCCTTCTCATTCCCTACACTCGCCACTCTAATGAAACAAGTTGTTAACAATGCCGTGCGGGCTGCCTGTCGAGCCCTTGCGGCGTGACCCGTTTCGTTATCAGTTCATCGCAAGGAGCGCATCATGACCACCCCCTCCTCCCGTACTCACACCATCAACCCCCTTGGCACCGACGGGTTTGAGTTCGTCGAGTACACGGCGCCGGATCTCAAGGGCATTGCGGCCCTCAAGGCGCTGTTCGTCTCACTGGGCTTTGCCGAAGTGGCCAAGCACAGGCACAAGCAGTGCTGGCTCTATCGCCAGGGGGACATCAACTTCGTGGTCAATGCCGAGCCCCACTCCCAGGCGGAGGAGTTTGCACGGGCCCATGGTCCGAGCGTGTGCGGCATGGCGTTTCGGGTGAGCGATGCCGGCCGTGCCCAGCAGTACGCCATTGGCCAGGGGGCCAAGCCGTTTGTGGGCAAAATCGGCCCCATGGAGCTCAACATCCCCGCCATCTACGGCATCGGCGAGAGCACCCTCTCCTTTGTCGATCGCTATGGCGAGCGGGGCTCCATCTATGACGTGGACTTTATCTTCTACCCCGACTGGCAGGCCCGCATGGCCGAGGTGGACGCGGGGCTCTATGAGATCGACCACCTGACCCACAACGTCCATCGCGGCAACATGAACCTCTGGTCGAATTTCTACGAGCGGATCGGCAACTTCCGGGAAATCCGCTACTTCGACATCGAGGGCAAGCTGACCGGATTGCACTCGCGCGCCATGACGGCCCCCTGCGGCAAAATTCGCATTCCCATCAACGAGTCGGCGGACGACAAGTCCCAGATAGAGGAGTACCTGCGCCAGTACAAGGGGGAGGGGATCCAGCACATCGCGCTCGCCTCTGCCGACATCTATCACACCATCCGCACGCTCAGAGGGCGGGGAACCGGCTTCATGCCGACGCCGGACACCTACTACGAGAAGGTGGACAGCCGGGTCGCGGGTCATCAGGAGGATCTGGCCGCGCTGAAGGCGCTGCGCATCCTCATCGACGGCTCGCCGACGAAGGACGGCATCCTGCTGCAGATCTTCACGGACACCGTCATCGGTCCCGTGTTCTTCGAGATCATCCAGCGCAAGGGCAACGAGGGCTTTGGTGAGGGCAACTTCCAGGCATTGTTCGAATCCATCGAGCTGGACCAGATCCGCCGTGGCGTGCTGGACGGATCCACGCAAGGGGAGGTGAACAATGTAGCGCAGGGCCAGAAAAACGGAGAACCGAGCGATGCGTAACTGGATAAGCTTCCCCCATCGGGAGGGAACCCACTCCCGCCAGGCCCATGCCGATCTGCCGGAGCAGGCCATCTATGAGCGCGAACTGGGGCGCTCGGGCTTCTTCGGTCCGGCCACCCACATGCACCACAAGCACGCTCCCACCGACTGGGTCAACTGGGAGGGGCCGCTTCGGCCACGGGCGTTTGATCTGAACGATCTGCAGGAGGAGGTGAGCTCCCTCTCCCCCTGGGTGATGCCGGATATCCTCAGCAACCCCCACTGCCGCTACCGCATCTGGCGCCTGCATGAGCCCATGCCGTTTCTAGTGCGAAACGCCGATGGCGACGAGCTCCTGTTCATTCACGAGGGGAGCGGCGAGTTCTACTGCGACTACGGGCACCTCATCTTGAGAGATGGCGACTATGTGGTGATCCCCCGTGGCACCATGTGGCGCATCGAGCCCACCGCGCCCCTCTTCATCCTGATGATCGAGGCGACGGAAGACAGTTATCAGCTGCCGGACAAGGGACTGGTGGGCAATCACGCCATCTTCGATCCGGCGGCCCTGGACGTGCCCGCCATCAATGAGCGCTTCCTGGCCCAGCAGGATGAAAACCCCTGGTCGCTGCAGATCAAGCGCCACGATCAGGTCTCGGTCGTCACCTGGCCGTTCAACCCGCTGGATGCACAAGGGTGGCACGGGGACTTGTGCGTGGTGCGCCTCAACTGGCGGGATATCCGCCCGCTGATGAGCCACCGCTACCACCTGCCTCCCTCGGCCCACTCCACCTTCGTGGCGAGCCGTTTTGTCATCTGCACCTTCGTGCCGCGTCCCATCGAGAGCGACCCAGGTGCCCTGCGGGTGCCCTTCTACCACAGCAACGACGACTTCGACGAAGTGCTCTTCTACCACGCCGGGGACTTCTTCAGCCGGGACAACATCAAGCGGGGCATGGTCACCTTCCACCCTGCCGGCTTCACCCATGGTCCCCATCCCAAGGCCTTTGCGGCGGGGCTGGCCCATGCCAAGACCTTCACCGACGAGGTGGCGGTGATGCTCGACACCCGTGATGCCCTGGCCGTCGGCCCGATCTGCGAAGGGGTCGAACACCCCGGTTATGTCACCAGCTGGCAGCGTCCAGAGACGCTCGGCAAATAAGGAATTCGATATGAAACTGGCAACCCTGAACAATGGCAAGCGCGACGGCGCCCTGGTGGTGGTGAGCCGCGATCTGGCGCGCGCCGTCCATGTGACGACCATTGCCCCGACCCTGCAGTCGGCCCTCGACCAGTGGGGCGAAGTGGCGCCGCAATTGGCGAAGGTTTATCAGCGACTCAACGAGGGCGCCTGCCCCGACGCCTTCCCCTTCGATGAGGAGGCGTGCCTCTCCCCGCTGCCTCGCGCCTACCAGTGGATTGACGGCAGTGCCTACGTCAATCACGTGGAGCTGGTGCGCAAGGCGCGCGGCGCCGACATGCCAGAAAGCTTCTGGCACGATCCCCTGATGTATCAGGGAGGCTCTGACAGCTTCCTGCCGCCCCGTGGCCCCATCGTGATGGGCTCCGAGGAGTGGGGTATCGACTTCGAGTCGGAAGTCGCCGTCATCACCGACGACGTGCCCATGGGCACCTGTTCGCAGGGGGCGGCGAGCCACATCAAGCTCTTGATGCTGGTCAACGACGTGAGCCTGCGCAACCTCATCCCCGGGGAGCTTGCCAAGGGCTTCGGCTTCTTCCAGTCCAAGCCCTCCAGCAGCTTCTCGCCGGTGGCCATCACCCCGGACGAGCTGGGGGATGACTGGCGCGATGGCAAGGTCCACCTGCCCCTGGTGACCTACCTCAACGGCGCCCTGTTCGGGCAGCCCGACGCCGGGGTGGACATGACCTTCAACTTTGATGAGCTGATTGCCCATGCCGCCAAGACAAGGCCGCTCGGGGCGGGCTGCATCATCGGCTCGGGCACCGTATCCAACTACGACAGAAGCCGGGGATCCTCCTGCCTTGCCGAGCGGCGGATGCTGGAAATTATCGAGTCAGGTCAAGCCACTACACCCTTTCTGCGCTTTGGTGATACAGTGTCCATCGCGATGCAGGATCGCAACGGGATGAGTCTGTTTGGCACCATTTTGCAGCGGGTCACGCAAGCAACGGCCGAGCGGGCGAGCTAGGAGAGCCCGACCCCGGGAGGGGCGGGCGACACGGCAGGTGGCAGACACCTGCCACCACAGGGACACATTATGCTGCAGTTGTTTGGATATTGGCGCTCATCGGCCAGCTTTCGCGTGCGTTTGGTACTGCAACTCAAGGGGCTCGATTATGAGCAGCACCCGGTCAATTTGCGGCAGGGTGAGCAGAAGGAGAAGGCCTACCGCCGGGTCAATCCACAGGGGCTGGTGCCGTTTCTCGTGGACGATGACGTGCATCTGGGTCAGTCGGTGGCCATCATGGAGTACCTCGACGAGACCTATCCCGCCTACCCCCTGATGCCCTCCGCCCCCATCGAGCGTGCCCGGGTGCGCCAGATAGTCAACATGATCGCCTGTGACACCCACCCCCTCAATAACCTGCGCGTGCTGCACTACCTGGAGCAGGAGCTGGGGCAGAGCAAGATGGCGCGGGATGCCTGGTATCGCCACTGGATAGACGAGACCTTCACCGCACTGGAGCAGCTTCTCATGACCACCGCCGGCATCTATTGCGTGGGCAACGAGGTCACCCTGGCGGACTGCATGCTGGTGCCCCAGGTCTACAATGCCCGCCGCTTTGACATGACCCTGGATGACTACCCCACCATTGCTCGCATCGTCGCCAACTGCGAGCAGTTGCAGGCCTTTATCAAGGCCGCCCCCGCCAATCAACCGGATGCGCAGGGGTAACAATCGTATTTCACGCAAGCCAATGTTAGAAGGAGTTAATGATGGGGATTAAGCCTGGTCCAAAAAGAAAAAATGAAGATGGAACTCCGGATAAACGACAAAGGGTTACGCCTGAAAAGCAAAAAGATCATCCAGACCTGAAGCCGCATAAGCACAGGCCAGGTCATTGAGATGAAGGCAGCTTTATAAGCTGCCTTCATTATTGGCTAGCATCAGCGGAAGGTATGTCACTGTTTTGCACGAAGATATAAAACCTTTAGTGTTGATCCTGGCGCTGGTCGTTCCTCCGTAATAAATAAATCTGTCTTGGCTTTGACAAGATCTGACAGTTTTTTGAAGCCATAAAGCCTAGAGTCGAAATCAGGCTGCAGTTTTGTGAGGTAACTACCAAAGGTTCCTAATTGTGCCCAACCAGCATCGTCACTTGACTGTTCTAGTGCAGCCAAGAGGAAATTTGCAGGGAAAATTGGCTTTGTTTCTGAGGATGGCAGGTGTTCTGTCGGTTTATGTTCGTTTTCAATTTTTTTATCTAATATTATTTGTTGGGCTGCGGCACCTGGACGAAGGAATTCAGTAAACACAAACTTATGACAGGCATTGCGAAAAGCATCAGGAGTCTTCTTTTCACCAAAGCCAAGAACAGTAAGCCCTTCTTCACGTAGTCGCATAGCAAGACCAGTGAAATCAGAGTCGCTTGTTATCAGACAAAAGCCATCGAACTTTCGTGTGTAGAGCAAATCCATTGCGTCGATTATTAGGGTACTGTCAGTAGCATTTTTACCTGTGGTGTATGCGAACTGCTGGATAGGTTTTATGGCATATTGTTGTAAGACTTTTTTCCAAGATGCGCTTGTTGGCGCGGTGAAGTCGCCATAGATACGTTTCACCGTAGCCTCTCCAAATCGTGCAATTTCTGCTAACAGTCCCTCAATTACCGCAGCTTGGGCATTGTCTGCATCAATGAGCACGGCCAGGCGGAGGGTTGGCTCTTCTGCTTCAATTTTTGCAACCAGTCGTGGTGATACCAAGGTAACTCCTATGCTCTGACATTTTGGTTTAGAGCCGTAATTAGACTAAACTAACTAATCTCAATCGCATGTATATGAAAATAACTAACATCAAAACGATATTACTTAGCTGTGCAGAAATAATCCATCATAACTAGTGCGGGGTATCAAATAATTCTTTTCGGAATATATCTGAGTGATTATTAAAAGTAAAAAGCCCCTCTCAGGAGGGGCTTTTTGCTATCCGGGGCTGTGCCTTGGCTCAGTAACCCTGCTGGTGGACGTCCATCACGGCGCGACCGGAGGGGTCGGCCATCTCCTTGAACTTGGCATCCCATTCGAGCGCGGTCGGGGTGGAGCAGGCGACCGACTTGCCGTAGGGCACAGTGCGGGCGGCGGACTCCAGCGGGAAGTGCTCGTCAAAGATGGCGCGGTAGTAGTACGCCTCCTTGGTGAGCGGGGTATTGACGGGGAAGCGGAAGGCCGCCGCCTCGAACATCTGATCCGTCACCTCTTCCTCGACCATGGCTTTCAGGCTGTCAATCCAGGAGTAGCCCACGCCGTCGGAGAACTGCTCCTTCTGACGCCACGCCACTTCGTGGGGCAGCAGATCCTCGAAGGCTTCCCGCAGGATGTGCTTCTCGATCTTGCCCTTGCCGCACATCTTGTCGGCGGGATTGAGGCGCATCGCCACGTCCATGAACTCCTTGTCGAGGAAGGGCACGCGGCCTTCCACTCCCCAGGCGGCCATGGACTTGTTGGCCCGCAGGCAGTCATAGAGGTGCAGGGAGGCGAGCTTGCGCACGTTCTCCTCGTGGAACTCACGGGCGTTGGGGGCCTTGTGGAAGTAGAGGTAGCCGCCGAACAGCTCGTCGGAGCCCTCTCCCGACAGCACCATCTTGATGCCCATCGCCTTGATGTAGCGGGCCATCAGATACATGGGCGTGGAGGCGCGGATGGTGGTGACGTCATAGGTCTCGAGGTGATAGATGACGTCCCGCAGGGCATCCAGCCCTTCCTGCACGGTGAAGTGGATCTGGTGGTGGATGGTGCCCAGGTGATCGGCCACCTTGCGGGCGGCGGCGAGATCCGGCGACCCTTCCAGGCCGACGGCGAAGGAGTGCAGCTGGGGCCACCAGGCTTCGCTCTTGCCATCGTCTTCCACCCGGCGGGCGGCATAGAGCTTGGTGATGGCGGAGATGACGGAGGAGTCCAGACCACCGGAGAGCAGCACGCCATAGGGCACGTCGCACATCAGCTGGCGCTTGACCGCCGCTTCCAGCGCCGCTTTGAGCTCGGCCTTGTCGCTGACGTTGTGCTCGACCGGTGCGTATTCCATCCAGTCCCGTTTGTACCAAGTTTTAAGCTCGCCATCCTTGCTCCACAGGTAGTGTCCCGGCGGGAAGGTCTCGACGCTCTTGCACACGGGCACCAGGGCCTTCATCTCGGAGGCGACATAGAAGTTGCCGTGTTCGTCGCGGCCGGTATAGAGGGGGATGATCCCCATGTGGTCGCGACCAATCAGGTAGGCATCCTGCTCGGCGTCATAGAGGATGAAGGCGAAGATGCCGTTCAGATCGTCCAGGAACGCCGGGCCCTTTTCCTTGTAGAGGGCCAGCAGCACTTCACAGTCGGAGTGGGTCTGGAACTGGAAGTCGACCTTGAGGTTCTTCTCCAGCTCCTTGTGGTTGTAGATCTCGCCGTTGACGGCCAATACGTGTGTGCGCTCGGGGTTGTAGAGAGGCTGTGCGCCGTTGCCCGGATCGACGATGGCCAGGCGCTCGTGCACCAGGATGGCCTTGTCGGAGCTGTAGACGCCGGACCAGTCAGGCCCGCGGTGACGCAGTCGCTTGGACATCTCCAGGGCCGATTTGCGCAGGGCAGTGGCGTCGGTCTTGATGTCCAGAATGCCGAAAATAGAACACATTGGCGGTAATCCTCTTGATTTTTATATGAGCCCCCCACGTTTGGGCTCGAAATTCCATTTACATTCCTCGCCAATCACAATGCCTAGCGGAAAACCCTTTTGCAAGCGGGAAAACCGCAGAAAATCATGCCGTAAGCGTCAAGTTGCGCCAGGGAATGGCGGCCGTCCGGCCGCCTGAAAAGAGAGGGTCAGGGTTGACGTGCGCGTCAAGTCGCCGCGGATTCGAAGATCACATAGAGCTTGCGACAAGGGGTGAGGGTCTCCCACTGCCCGACAAAACCGGCGGGAATGACGAACTGATCCCCCGGTTTGAGGTGCAGCCGGCCGCCCTGCTCATCGTGGATCACCGCCTCCCCTTCCAGCATCTGGCAGTATTCGTGTTCGGTATAGTGAACGGCCCAGCAGCCCGGCTCGCAAGCCCAGAAGCCCACGTGAAACTGCTGGCTCGGGTCGGAGTAGTGGTTCCATGCCGTCTGGCTCGGCGTTCCGGCCCTGATGCGCTCGGGGGCGGGCATCATCGGGGTGGGGGAGACAGTGTGCTTGTCCAGCAGGATCCAGTCGTTCAGGCTCTTCATGGTGCGTCCTTGAGTGGCGAAGGAGCATCCTGCTCCCGTTTAGTTTGTTTAACGATGTTGCGCTTACGTTAAACGAAACGGGCCCCCTTTGCCAAGGGGGCCCGTGCAGGCTGAAGGCTACCGGAAGGGCGGCACCCGGGATCAGACGATGTCGATGTCCACCACGGAGTCGAAGATGTGGTTCGGTCGAAACGGCATGCGGTCGATGTCCGCCACCTTGCTCACCCCGGAGAGCACCAGCACCGTCTCGAGACCGGCCTGGAAGCCAGCCAGGATGTCGGTGCGCAGGTTGTCGCCGATGATGATGGTGTCGTCGGAGTGAGCCTCCATCCGGTTGAGGGCCGCGCGAATGATCCAGGCGCTCGGCTTGCCGACATAGAAGGGCTTCTTGCCGGTCATCCGCTCGATGGGGGCACACAGGGCGCCGCAGGCCGGGTGCATCATGGGGCCGTGGGTATCCGGGTTGGTGGCGATGAAGCGGGCCCCCTGATCCACGAACTTGGCGCCCTGCTGCATCATGGTCCAGTTGTAGTTGCGGGTCTCCCCCACCACCACGAAGTCCGGGTCGATGTCGGTGATGGTGAAGCCGGCCTTGTAGAGCTCGTGGGTCAGGGCCCCTTCGCCGATCACATAGGCCTTCTTGCCATCCTGGCGCTTGAGAAAGTCGGCGGTGCCCATGGCGGAGGTGTAGAAGCACTCCTCGGGCACCTCTATTCCGGCGGAGCGGAAGCGGTTTTGCAGATCTTTCTGGGTCTGGGCCGGGTAGTTGGTGAGGAACAGGAGCTTGCTGCCCTGCTCCAGCAGGCGGTGGACGAAGCGGTCGGCGCCGGGAATGAGATCGTTGTTGTGCAGGATGACGCCGTCAATGTCACAGATGACGTTTTTCTTCATGAATTCTCCTTGTAGGGCGCAAGAGCGGGGACAGGGCATCCCTCTGTTCGTCTCTTCAATCGGTTATGGTTTTTGTGCCGCCATTATAAGGCCCTTTGATGACAAGTCTCCTCCGGCGGGCCAGATGGGTGCACAATGAAGGCGAAGGGAGGGCGCCGCCCCGGTGGTGCCCGCACGGAGTCTGACGATGGAGCCGTCATCATGGAGCACTTAATTGCCGACTTGCCCAAGCTGGAACTGCACCTGCATATCGAGGGGACCCTCGAACCCGAGCTGATGTTCGCCCTCGGCCAGCGCAACGGGGTGGCGCTGCCCTGGCCCGATGTCGACAGCCTGCGCGCCGCCTATGAGTTCGACGGCCTGCAATCCTTCCTCGATCTCTACTACCTCGGCGCCAGCGTGCTCATCCACGAACAGGACTTCTTCGACCTCACCTGGGCCTATCTCGAGCGCTGCGTTGCCGATCACGTAGTGCACGTGGAGATCTTCTTCGATCCCCAGACCCACACCGCCCGCGGCGTGCCCTTTGCCACCGTGTTGGGGGGCATCGAGCGGGCGCTACAGGCTGGGGAAGCAGCCTTTGGCATCAGCTGGCGGCTCATCATGAGCTTCCTGCGCCACCTGAGTGAAGAGGCGGCATTCGCCACCCTGGCAGAGGCCATGCCGCACCTTGCACGCCTGCACGGGGTCGGCCTCGATTCGGGGGAGCAGGGCAACCCGCCCAGCAAGTTTGCCCGGGTCTTTGCCCGGGCCAGGGAACTGGGGTTGCCTGTGGTGGCCCACGCGGGGGAGGAGGGACCTGCGGACTACATCTGGCAGGCGATCCGGGAGCTCGGGGTGCAGCGCATCGATCACGGGGTGCGCTGCGTCGAGGATCCCGCGCTGCTGAGCTATCTTGCCGATACACGGCTGCCCCTCACCGTCTGCCCGCTTTCCAACGTGCGGCTCAGGGTGTTTGACCAGATGGCCCACCACAATGTGCTGAGGCTGCTGGAGCAGGGGCTCTGCGTCACCGTCAACTCCGACGATCCCGCCTATTTCGGCGGCTACATGAACGCCAACTTCCAGTCCCTGGCCGACGGGCTTGGCGCCAGCCAGGAGCAGCTGTGCCGCCTTAGTCTCAATGCCGTGGAGGCGAGCTGGCTGAGCCTTGCGGACAAGGTGCGCCTGACCCGGGACATTCGCCTCCATGCCGCCCTGCACGGGGTGAGCCTGCACTGAGCAGGCCGCCTTGCACACCTTGAATGGAGGAGGCCCGCCATGGCTGGCGGGCCTCTTTGTGCCATCGTTGGGCGGGTATCAACCCACCCGCACCAGATACTTCTCCCCTTGTCCCTCCTGCTTGACGCGGGTGAGCAGGGCAGGCAGGGCGTCGAAGTCGCCCACCACCAGCGGCGGCAGGGTCAGCTCGCCGCTCGCCATCTGCACCATCATGGCGACACCGGCCGCCACCAGACGGCTCCACTGTTTATCCGAGCCAAAGGCGTGCTGGGCGCCGAGGGCAATCTCGTGCAACGAGTGGCAATGGCTAAAGGCGGGCAGCGGGTTGCGCGCGATGCGCCCGAGCACCGTCACCATGTGGCCGTAATAGCCAAGGGCAGGCAGCAAGGCTTCTGCCTGCTGGCTGGAGACCAGATCGATGATCCCCTCGAAGGGTTCACCGCCGTTGGCGGCCTGCAACTGGGCCAGCCAGTCGGGATCCCGATAGTCCGCCACCCCCTGCACGCCTAGCTGTTTGAGCCACTGGTGGTGGCGCGGGCTGGCGCTGGCAAAGACGCGGGCCCCCTGCTTAAGGGCAAGTTGCACCGCGAAGCGGCCGACACTGCTGCCAGCCCCCGTGATGAGCAGGGCCTCCCCGTGCAGGTGAGGCAGCTTGGCCAGCGCCTGCCAGGCGGTGAGGCCGGGACAGGGCAGGGCGGCGGCCGCCTCGTCGCTCAGGGCATCGGGCACCGGCATCAGGGCGCGAGCCGGCACCAGGGTGTGGCGGGCAAAGCTGCCGCCGTGGCGCAAGTCGGTGTGATAGGCGACCCGGGTGCCGGGGCGCAGGTGGGTGACGTTGGCCCCCAGCGCCACCAGGGTGCCCATGCCATCGACGCCGGGCACATGGCCTGGCTGCCAGTGGGGATGACCCTGTTCGATGAGTTTCCAGTCCACCGGATTGAAGGCGATGATCCGGTTGGCGACGAGGACCTCGTCGGGGCCGGGGGTGGGGAGCGCTTGCCGGGTGAGGGTGAGCTGGTCCGGTTCGCCGGGGGCGTGCCAGCACCAGGCCTGGGTATGGGTCATGGTGACTCCTTGAAAGAGAGGGGCGCAGATTGAATCACATGGCGTAACAATGTCTTGGGTTGTTGTTGCACTGGCAAGACAACAAGGCGGACCCCACGCTGGTGGGGTCCGCCCGGGAAGAGGTTCGGCGCCAGCCGCCTTATGCCCGCTCTGCCCCATAGACGGGGTAGTCGGTCAGCCCTTTCTCGCCGCCGCCAAACAGGGTGGCGGGATCGTGGGGAGCGAACGGATGGCCGTGGCGCAGGCGGTTCGGCAAGTCGGGGTTGGCCACGAAGGGGCGACCGAAGCCAATCATGTCGGCCCAGCCCGCCTCGATGGCGGCGCGGGCGCGTTCCCCATCGTACTTGCCGGCGTAGATGAGGGTGTTGGGGAAGGCGTCGCGCAGCCCCTGCTTGAAGCTCTCCGCCATCAGGGGGGCGTCGTCCCAGTCCGCTTCGGCGACGTGCAGATAGACCACGCCGAGCTGGCCCAGCAGGCGCGCGGCGGCCAGATAGGTCTCCTGGGGGTTGGTATCCACGGTGCCGTTGAGGGTGGTGAGCGGCGCAAGGCGTACCCCGACCCGGTCGGGACCGATCTCGTCACTGACCGCCTCGGTCACCTCTTTCAGGAAGCGCAGCCGGTTTTCGAGCGAACCGCCATAGCCGTCGGTGCGGGTATTGGACTCGGAGTCGAGGAACTGGTTGATGAGGTAGCCGTTGGCGGCGTGCAACTCGATGCCGTCAAAGCCCGCTTCCATGGCGTTGCGGGCGGCCCGGCGAAACTGCCCCACCACGGCGTCGATGTCGGCCTGGGTCATGGCGCGCGGGGTGACGGTCTCCACAAACCCCGGGGCATCGCTGCCGTTGTCGACGAACACCTTCACTCCCTTGGCCTGGATGGCGGAGGAGGAGAGGGGCTGGGCGCCGCCGATGTTACCAGGATGGGTGACCCGGCCCACGTGCCAGAGCTGGGCGAACATGATGCCCCCCTCGGCGTGGACCGCGTCTGTTACCTGCTTCCAGCCTGCCACCTGCTCGGCGCTGTGGATGCCCGGCGTCCAGGCGTAGCCCTTGCCCAGGGGATCTATCTGGGTGCCTTCGCTGATGATGAGGCCGGCCCCGGCACGCTGGGCGTAGTAGGTCGCCATCATGGCGTTGGCCACGTCCCCGGGCTGGCTGGCGCGGGAGCGAGTCATGGGGGGCATGACGATGCGGTTGGCAAGGTGCAGCTGGCCGAGGCGAAGGGGGCAGAACAGGGGATCGTGGTACATGATGGATTCCTCAATCTTTGGGAGTGAGGTGACTTTAGAGGGGATTTTTATTGTGAAAAAGAGGGGGTATTGCAGAAGAGAATTGCCGTTATCGCAGCAATGGCGCGGGAGGGGCCGGGCTCGGGCCAGAAAAAAGAGGGCCAAAGGCCCTCTTTTGCTGCATTGCCACCGATGATCAGGGGGAGAGTGGGGTGACCCGTACTCGCTCGATGCGCCGCTCGCTCACGGCCATGACCTCGAAGCAGAACTGGCCGAGGTGCAACTGCTGACCGACGTCGGGCAGGCTGCCGAAGTGGGAGAGCAGCATGCCCGCCAGGGTCACGTACTCGTCGCTCTCGCTCACCAGACCGTCGCAGTTCAGGGCTTGCTCCACCTGGTGGATGTTGGTGGTGCCGTGGATGAGCCAGTGCTCGCCCTCGCGCACCACATCGGGGGTCTCGTCCTCGTCCGGCAGCTCGCCGACGATGGCCTCCAGCAGATCGTGGTTGGTGACCAGCCCCTGGATGACGCCAAACTCGTCCGCCACCAGAATGAGGCTGCCCCTGGCCTGGCGCAGCTCCGCCAGCAGCCGGATCACGTTGATGGTCTGGGGCACGATGACGGGCTCGTTCTGTCTGGCTAGTGCTGCCAGGGATTGCCCCTCGTTGAGGGCAAACAGCAGATCCCGAGCCTTGACCACCCCGATGATCTCGTCCAGCTCCCCGTCACAGACCGGGAACAGGCTGTGGGGGGCCCGTTGCAGCAGGGCACGGATCTCGTCCTCGCTGTCGCTCACGTCGATCCACTCCATCTCGGAGCGCGGGGTCATGATGGTGCGAATGGAACGCTCGGCCAGCGACAGCACGCCGCTCACCATGTAACGCTCCTCTTCACCGAAACCAGGGGGCAGGGGCTGAGCCTGCACCTCTTCTTCGTCCTCCTGCGGGTGGGCTGAGCGCTTGTTCCCCCCCATCAGCTTGAAGATGGCGGCGGTGGTGCGCTCGCGCAGGGGCTGGCGCGCCTCATGGCGCAGGGCACTGCGCTGGGCGAGCTGGTTGAAGAACTCGATGAGCACCGAGAAGCCGATGGCCGCGTAGAGGTAGCCCTTCGGAATGTGGAAGCCGAAGCCCTCCGCCACCAGGCTGAAGCCGATCATCAAGAGGAAGCTCAGGCAGAGCACCACCACAGTGGGGTGGGCGTTGACGAAGCGGGTCAGGGGCTTGGAGGCGAGCACCATCACTACCATGGCGATGGTCACGGCCGCCATCATGACGCCGAGGTGATCCACCATGCCGACGGCGGTGATGATGGAGTCCAGGGAGAAGACCGCATCCAGCACCAGGATCTGGGCGATCACCACCCCGAACCCGGCATAGACGCCGGTGCCGCCTTGCTCCTCGGGCTTGGCCTCGAGTCGCTCATGCAGCTCGGAGGTGGCCTTGAACAGCAGGAAGAGGCCGCCTCCCATCAGGATGAGATCCCGACCGGAGAAGGGGTGATCCCAGATGTGCAGCAGAGGAGCCGTGAGGGTGACCAGCCATGACATGATGGTGAGCAGTCCCAGGCGCATCAGCAGGGCCAGGGAGAGACCGATGATGCGCGCCTTGTCCCGCTGGGCGGGGGGCAGTTTTTTCACCAGGATGGCGATGAAGACCAGGTTGTCTATCCCGAGAACGATTTCCAGGATGATCAGGGTAAGCAGACCGACCCAGATTGACGGGTCCAGCAAGAATTCCATGTGATTGACCTCAATGAAGACAGATGCAGTGAATCGTGGTCACGGCGTGGCCGTGGTGACGGAGACGATCGCTTCAGAGGCGTTGGTTGAGCAGGTACAGATAGGCTTTGATGGGAAAAGACGAAGGGCTACTTCGGGGATTGTCCATGATGGGCAATAAAACCTCGGGTCAAAAGTGAGCCCTGATGATAACGACTCGCCGCCATTTGGCAAGGGGGCTGTCAGGGGGACGCGACGAGGGGATTGCCGACGGGAGAGGCAAGGGAAAGGGGCATTGATGCGAAGCCAAGTTTGGCTGGAGATAAAAGAGCGACACATTGACACGACCACAAACATAGGTGCTGAACAAGGAAAATAAACGATCTGATACCAACAACCGGATTCATCAGGCTCATATATATCCATTATTTTTGTAATAATTTGTTTCAGGGGGAAATATTTCGGCGGTGTCATGGGAGAAAGAAGAAATAGAGGGGGTTATGGTGTTTGATATGGAGTTATTATTCTAAATTCAACTTGTTCGCCACCAACTAATTCACATGAATCATATATTCAGCGTATAAAAAGCAAGGAGACCCAGGCCTCCTCGTTTGCGCTCACACGGGTTGTTTCAGGGGACGTTAACCCTGGTCGTCAGGTCAATTGCCGGTATAGGCCGCACCCTGAACATGCCCTTTTTTGTCGCTCAGACAGGACCAGGGGGCATCGGCACCCGGCACCTTGATGGTCACGCCCACCCCTGCCTCGGAGTCCATCACATCGGTCACCTGGAGCTGCTGCTGTGCCACGTCTGTCTTGTCGGAGACCGCCTTGAGACAGGCTTTCTCTGCGGGGCTGGCCTTGTGGGCAGGGGCTGAGGAAATGGCTGCAGCAGGGGCCGCAGAGGAGCCTGGCTGGCAGGTACCCGAGCCTTTCTTGCTGGTGTAGGAGACATCGTACTGGCCCCCGGTGTTGCTGATGGAGAGGGTGACGCCGACGCCCTTGGCCTCGTAGAACTCCTCGCTGTACTTCTTGAGTTTGGCCTCCTTGCCATTGATATAGACGGGGCCACCTTCATCGCTGTGCATCTGGATTTGACCCGGGCACTCATAATTCAACTGGGGAATGGCGGCGCTTGCCGCACCCGCCATGGCCAGGGTTATGGCAGCGATCAGTACTTTCTTCATGGACATTACCTCAACTGTTTAATGATACGAGATTTATTATTTTATTTTTCCGGTTAACAACAATTCCATTGCCAGGCAGGAAATAGCCTTCATCCCTGATCGGAATAAATAGCGGCGGCACTTTATTTTAGCAACGAATTTTTATTCTTTTTCCCTGGGATGAAAGTGAATCTTGATCCGGAAGGGGTGGCAAACGTTTTCCCCTTGCGGGCTGAACGGGACAGGGGGAAGGCGCGAGGAGTGAGGGGGCAAGCAGGATGGGGCCTCGACAGAGGAGGGAACTTGGCGGCGGTTGCGCCGGGAGTCATGACGCGGGGCGACTGGGCCCCGCGTTGCAGCGCGATGACGAGCGCCGGGTCAGAGCCAGCGTTTTTCCCGGGTGAAGCAGACCGAGAGCCAGGCATCCCCCAGGGTATCGCCGAGGCGGGACCAGAGCTCCTGGCGCAGGGCATCCTGGCGTTCGACGGGCCACTCCTGGCCGGGGGCCACCAGGATGTTGAGCTCGAGATCGAAGCGGCGGCCGCTTTTTGCCAGGTGGCTGTAGCACTCGACCCCATGGCGCAGGCGCAGGGCCTCGACTTCGCTGGCCACCAGCCGGGAGACATCCCCCTTGGGGGCAATCTTCAGCACTTCCCGCAGGTTGCGACCGAGCACCTTGATGGGAATAAGGGTGGCACACAGGGCCAGCAGCGAGACCAGCACCGGGTCTATGTAGCGGTTGTAGTGGCCGTAACCCAGGGTATCGAGCCCGATGGCGACCAGAAAGCCGATGAGCAGGGTGGCGCTGAGCAGGGTATCCACCAGCCACTCCTTGGAGTCCACCCGCACCAGCTCGGAGTTGACCCGCTCGGCCACGTCGGCCTCGATGAGATAGAGGATGCCGCAGAAGAAGGTGGAGACGACGGCATAGATGAGGGCGTGGCCGAGATCGATCTCCCGTCCTCCTGCCAGCAGGGAGGTGATGCCGCCATAGAGGGCGCCGAGGCAGAGCAGCAGAATGATGGCGCCGTTGATGACGTTGGCGATGGGTTCGAAGTGGGCGTAGCCGTATTGGAAACGGGCGTCGGAGGGGCGGGTAACCAGGTAGGCGGTGATGAGCCCAAGGCCCGTCATGCCCATGCTGAACAGGGTGAAGATGCCGTCCAGCATGATGGCGTTGGAACCGACGAACAGACCATAGCCGATCCCGAAAATGGCAAAGGTGATGCAACCAAACAGCGACAGGGTCAGCGCCTGTTTTTCGGTGCGAATAAGCGTACTGATAACATGGCTGTAGTGAGCCATAAAAGTCCTCCTTTCAAATGGTGAAGATTGCGCGCGCAAGCGGTTTTCTAGCTGATATACTGCCCGCTCACATGTGAGCGGACTGGTTCGGACACCCGCAAAGAGGCAGGTCCGAACGGTCGTTGTCGCCGGAATGCCGGCATCAAGCAAAGGATGGGAACAAGGATTCATGATCCCGAGACTCGATTACCAGGACAGTTTGTCACCTACAACCCTGCAGTTTCTTGAGTTGCTGGCGCGATCAGCATTTCGTGGTGATATCGAAAAGTCTTATGCAAGCCGGTTGGCGATGGCGACGGATAACAGCGTCTATCAGGTCGTACCTCAGGCGGTTCTCTATCCGCGCAGTGCGGACGATATTGCGGTGATGCTCAAGCTGGCCCAGGGGCCCGAGTACGCAACCTTGAGTTTCTTCCCTCGTGGTGGCGGTACCGGCACCAATGGCCAATCCTTGGGCGGCGGCATTATCGTCGATCTCTCGCGCCATATGAACCAGATCATGGAAATTAATCTGGAAGAGGGCTGGGTGCGGGCCCAGGCCGGGGTGGTCAAGGATCAGCTCAACGCCTTTTTGAAGCCCCACGGCTACTTCTTCTCGCCGGATCTCTCCACTTCCAACCGGGCCACCTTAGGGGGCATGGTCAACACCGATGCCTCGGGGCAGGGCTCCTTGGTGTACGGCAAGACCTCGGATCATGTGCTCGGCCTCAAGGCCGTGCTGGAAAACGGTGATATCATGGCCACCGAGCCGGTGACCGGCCAGCGTCTGGCGGACAAGCTGGCGCTGGAGAACCGGGAGGGGGAGATCTATCGCACCCTCTATCGCATCGGCCGCGAGCGGCGCGCCGACATTGAGGCCACCTTCCCCAAGCTCAACCGCTTTCTGACCGGTTACGATCTCAAGCACCTTTATATCCCCGAGAGCGACACCCTGGACGTCAGCCGTGTGCTGTGCGGTTCGGAAGGCTCCTTGGGTTTTATCACCGAAGCTAGGCTCAACATCACCCCTATCCCGCACTACCGCACACTTGTCAACGTCAAGTACGACAGCTTCCCCTCCGCGCTCAGAAACGCCCCCTTTATGGTACAGGCCCATGCGCTGTCGGTGGAAACGGTGGACTCCCGGGTGCTGGGACTGGCCCGCGCCGACATCATCTGGCACTCGGTAAAGGATCTCATCCAGGATGTGCCGGGCAAGGATCTGCAGGGGCTCAACATCGTCGAGTTTGCCGACACCGACGAGAATGAGCACAAGGCCAAGGTGGCGGAGCTGTGCCGGCGCATCGACGGCCTGCTGGCGCGTGGTGAAGCCGGGGTCATTGGCTATCAGGTGTGCGACCACCTGCCGAGCATCGAGACCATCTATGGCATGCGCAAGAAGTCGGTGGGGCTGCTCGGCAACGCCGAGGGGCGCAAAAAGCCGGTGGCCTTCACCGAAGACACCGCCGTGCCGCCGGAATCCCTGGCGGACTTCATCATGGAGTTTCGCGCCCTGCTGGACGCCCATGGCCTTGACTACGGCATGTTCGGCCACGTCGACGCCGGGGTGCTGCACGTGCGCCCGGCGCTGGACTTGTGCGATCCGGAGCAGGAGGTGCTGCTGCGGCGCATCTCGGATCAGGTGGTGGCGCTCACCGCCAAATACGGCGGCCTGATGTGGGGGGAGCACGGCAAGGGCTTTCGCTCCGAATACAGCCCCGCCTTCTTCGGCGAGCTGTGGGAAGAGCTGCAACGGGTCAAGGGGGCATTTGACCCGGCCAACCGCATCAACCCGGGCAAGATCTGCATGCCTTATGGCAGCGGCGCCGAACTGGTGTCGGTGGACGGGCCCAAGCGCGGCACGTTCGACCGCCAGATCCCGATTGCCGTGCGCGAGAGCTATACCCGGGCCCTCGATTGCAACGGCAATGGCCTCTGTTTCACCTTCGAGACCGACTCCCCCATGTGCCCCTCGGTCAAGATCAGCCGCGACCGCCGGCACTCCCCCAAGGGGCGGGCTGGCCTGATGCGTGAATGGCTGCGCCAGTTGTCGGAGCAGGGCTTCGATCCCCTTGCCGAAGAGGTGGCGCTGCAAAGCGGCGGTCTGCGCTTCAAGCAGATTGTCGACAAGTTCCGCAACACAGTGGCCCGCGCCCGGGGCGAGTATGACTTCTCCCACGAGGTGATGGAGGCGATGGAGGGGTGCCTTGCGTGCAAGGCATGCACCAGCCAGTGCCCCATCAAGGTGGATGTACCCACCTTCCGCGCCCGCTTCATGCAGCTCTATCACAGCCGATATCTGCGCGGCCCCAAGGATTACTTCGTGGGCACGGTAGAAAGCTATGCGCCCCTGCTGGCCAAGGCGCCGAAACTGGTCAACTTCTTCCTCGAAAAAGAGTGGGCCCAGAAGGCGACCGAGAAGAGCATCGGCATGGTGGATGTGCCGCTGCTCTCCGTGCCGACCCTGGCCGAGGAGCTGCGGGATCACCGCGCCCGCTATTTCGATCTGCCAGGCCTCGAGGCCATGAGCCCCGAGCAGCGCCAAAAAGTGGTGCTCATCGTGCAGGATCCCTTCACCAGCTACTACGACGCCCCCGTGGTGCGTGACCTGGTGAAGCTGGCCAGCAAGCTGGGTTATCAGCCCTACCTGCTGCCGTTCAAACCCAACGGCAAGCCTCAGCACGTGAAGGGATTCCTGCGCGCCTTCGCCCGCACTGCTGCCAGCAGCGCCCAGTTCCTCAACAAGGTGGCGGCCCTCGGCATCCCCATGGTGGGGGTGGACCCCTCTCTGGTGCTCTGCTACAGGGACGAGTACGTGAAGGCGCTCGGCCCCGCCCGCGGTGATTTCCAGGTGCTGCTGCCCCAGGAGTGGCTGCTCTCCCTGCCTGACGAGGCGCTGCCGCTGCGGGAAGAGGCTGGCACCGACCCCTGGTATCTGTTTGCCCACTGCACCGAGAAGACCGCCAAGCCCACCACCCACGGTGACTGGAGCACCCTGTTCGGCCGCTTCGGTGCGCGTTTGCAGCCGGTGTCGGTGGGTTGCTGCGGCATGGCGGGCACCTATGGTCACGACGCCAAACAGGTGGAGAACTCCAAGGGGATCTACGGTCTGAGCTGGGCCGAGCCCCTGGCTCGCCTGCCGCAAGCCCGTTGTCTGGCCACCGGTTATTCGTGCCGCAGCCAGGTCAAGCGGATGGAGGGGGAGAAGCTCAAGCACCCGCTGCAGGCCCTGCTGGAACTGCTCTGATGCTCCACTTTCCCAAGGGATTCCGGGTGCCGAAGGCCTATCGGCACCCGCATTTTCTGTTGCTCCCCACCACGCCGTCCCAGGCCGTGGTGGAGTTTGTCGCCATCCTGCGCGAGCGGGAGCAGCTCCATCAGCTGTTTCGCCCGGACGATGTGTGGCCCTCCGCCCATTTCAGCCTGAGTCAGCACGAGGCCGATTTGGAGTGGCAGCACTCCGAGTTTCTGGCCAAGCGCTCCTTTGCCTATGGCCTCTGGAGCCCGGACAGGGAGCCCCGCTTCTGGGGCGGGGTTTACCTCTATCCGTCGGTGCTGCCGGAGGTGCAGGTGGAGCTCTTCTTCTGGAAGGTGGTCGAGGCGCCGCTCACGGACAGCGAACTCGAAGCCGAACTGCGCGCCTGGCTCGGCAAGGTATGGCGCTGGTCCGAGCCGCGCCTGCCGGGGCGGGACGGCCCTTGGGCCGAGTGGCCAGGGGTGACCTATCCCTGGTGAGGGTCAATCTCGATGCAAGATGCCCCGGCGTGGGCATCTTTTTTTTTGCGCCCTTTTCGCCGACACTGCTGGCTTACCGCTACAGCGCAGCGATAACCCGTTGATCACGCAAGGAGTCCGCTCACCATGAGTCAAGAAAGCAGCCCCATCTGGCGCAAACCCATGAGCCTGGAGGGGCTCAATGCCAGCTCCCGCAACACCCTGATGGCCCACCTCGACATCGTCTACACCGCCTTTGGCCCCGACTGGCTGGAGGCCACCATGCCGGTGGATCACCGCACCCATCAACCGCTCGGCATGCTGCACGGCGGCGCCTCCGTGGTGCTGGCGGAAACGCTGGGATCGCTTGCGGCCAACATGGCGGTGGGGGAGGAGAGTTATTGCGTGGGGCTGGAGGTCAATGCCAATCACCTACGGGCCAAGCGGGAAGGGGTGGTGACGGGGCGCTGCGCGCCGCTGCATCTGGGGGCGACGACTCAGGTGTGGCAGATCGAGATTCGCGATGAACGTGGTCGTTTATTGTGCACCAGCCGATTGACCATGGCGGTGCTCAAGCACAAGCGGGACAAGGACTCTGGCGAAGCGTGATCCGCAATAACGCATCATGAGTGAAAAATAAGCAAGCCATAGTCGCGAGATCCCTCTATAATTGCCAACGTCTTGAGACACCTATCACATTTTTCAAGACAGCAGAACAAAGTGGCGCTATAATCGCCGCCTTTTTGCTATTCCGCGGTGTTAGCCGCCTGCCTTAATCTGGAAGAATCTATGTCTGATACCGAACAACTGCCCCTTTTTAGTGAGCTTGGACTGGCCGCGCCTGTATTGAAAGCGCTGCAGGACGTGGGCTATGAGCGCCCGTCTCCCATCCAGGCCGCAGCAATTCCCCACCTGATGGCGGGACACGATCTGCTGGGGCAGGCACAAACCGGTACAGGGAAGACCGCTGCTTTTGCCTTGCCTCTGTTGTCTCGTCTGGAAGCTGGTAACCGCAACACCCAGATCCTGGTGCTGGCCCCGACCCGCGAGCTGGCCCTGCAGGTGGCAGAGGCGTGTCAACGCTATGCCCACCACATGCCCGATTTCCACGTGCTGCCCATCTACGGCGGCGCTTCCTACGAAACCCAGACCCGCGCCCTGCGCCGCGGTGCCCAGGTTGTCGTGGGTACCCCGGGCCGCGTGATGGACCTGATCCGCCGCAAGAACCTGGACCTCTCCGGTCTGAAAGCCCTGGTGCTGGACGAAGCGGACGAAATGCTGCGCATGGGCTTCATCGACGACGTGGACTGGATCATGGATCAGTGCCCGGCCGGTCGTCAGGTTGCCCTGTTCTCTGCCACCATGCCGGAGCAGATCCGTCGTGTTGCCCAGAAGCACCTGAAGCAGCCCAAAGAGATCAAGATCGCCTCCAAGACCGCGACCGCCACCACCATTCGTCAGCGTTACTGGCAGGTGACCGGTCTGCACAAGCTGGACGCCATGACCCGTCTGCTGGAAGTGGAATCCTACGAAGCCCTGCTGGTGTTCGTGCGTACCAAGAACGCCGCCGAAGAGCTGGCAGGCAAGCTGGCTGCCCGTGGTCACGCCTGTGAAGCGCTGCACGGTGACATCCCGCAGAAGCTGCGTGAGCGTACCGTTGACAAGCTGCGTCAGGGCCAGCTGGACATTCTGATCGCCACCGACGTGGTCGCCCGCGGTCTGGACGTTGAGCGCATCACCCACGTGGTGAACTACGACATTCCCTACGACACCGAATCCTACGTTCACCGTATCGGCCGTACCGGCCGTGCCGGTCGCAAGGGTGAAGCCATCCTGTTCGTGGCGCCGCGCGAGCGTCGCATGCTGCGTGCCATCGAGCACGCCACTCGTCAAGCCATCGAGCCGATGAAGATGCCGAGCACCGAGGACATCAACCAGCACCGTCTGGCCAAGTTCAAGGAGCGCATCCGCGAAACCATGATGGGCGAAGAGCTCGAGATCTACCACAACCTGGTGAACGAGCTGATCGAAGAAGATTCTGCCGATCCGCTGGAGCTGGCTGCCGCACTGGCCAAGCTGGTACAGGGCGATCAACCGCTGCTGCTGGATGACTCCATTCCGGATCCGGTGTTCAACGCTGGTAACGATCGCGGTGGCTTCGAGCGTCGTGAGTTCAACGACCGTGGCGGTCGTGACTTCGGTGACCGTGGCGATCGTCCGGCCCGTCGCATGCCGTCCCTCGAACCGCGTCCGCTGAAAGACAACCCGGACGTGGAGATGGAGCGTTACCGTGTCGACGTGGGCGCCCATCACGGCGTCAAGCCGGGCCAGATCGTGGGTGCCATCGCCAACGAAGCGAACATCGAGAGCCGCTTCATCGGCAACATCGACATCGCCGATGACTTCTCCACCGTCGATCTGCCCAAGGGCATGAGCGCCGAGGTGCTGGAAGTGATCAAGAAGGCCCGTGTCTGCCAGCGTCCGCTGCAGATCACCCGTTACACCGAAGTGCCGGCCGGTGGCAACACTGCTCCCCGTCCGCCCCGTGGTGATCGTCCGTTCCGTGGCGACCGTCCTTTCAACAAGGATCGCCGTCCCCAGGGTGACCGTCCCTTCAACAAGGATCGCCGTGAAGGCGGTTTCGACAAGGGTCGCAAATTCGGTGGCAACAAGCGCCGCGACAGCTAAACCCTGACTGCACTGATGAGAAGGCCGCTCCATGGAGCGGCCTTTTTTGTGTCTGTTTTTCAGATGCCTAGCGAAGATTGTCACCTTTTCCGGCCGGGGTGGGCACCTGGCTTTATGAGGAGCCAGTGAAAAGAAAATGGTGCAATCCATTTGCCTGGGGGTGGCGCCTGGTGTCATTCTTTGGGAAGCGATTGGGTACTTTTGGAAGGGGCAGAGATAGTTGCTGGTTGCAAACGACTGCGACTTTGGTCTGAAGGTGCATTCTGTTGTTTGCATATGAGTCAGCAGAGTGAGATGAATAAATAAACCGTATGACAGGGAGGTGCGTGATGGGCAAGTGGCTTGGCAAGGTGTTGCTGATATCTGGATGGCTCGTGTCGGGTATGGTGTTGGCGGAGGAGCCCTTCTTCAGAATTGCGGGGGCGGGGTGCTGCAATGGCAAGGGGGAGGTGGTGCTGACCCGTGCAGAGTTTGAGGCCTTGCCGCAGACGGAGGTTAAGACAGGGACGCCCTGGACCGAGGGGGAGCACCTCTATCGCGGGGTGTTGCTGCGGGACCTGGTCAGGATCTACGGTCTCAAGAGCCAGGAGGTCAAGGCCCTCGCGGTCAATGAATACTGGGCCGCACTGCCGCTGGAAGACGGGGAGAAGTACCCGGTGCTGGTGGCCGAGAAGCAGGATGGCAAGGCGCTGACTCTGCGCAACAAGGGGCCGCTCTGGGTCATTTATCCCCTCACCGACCATCCCGAACTCAACAAGGAGCTCTATCACAGCCGAATGGTGTGGCAGCTGACGGCGCTGGAGAGCAAATAAGATGCTGCGCGGCAAGTTCTTGAGCCTGATCCTGATGGTGACCACCTTTTTGGGGGTGACCCTCTGGTCGGTCTGGAACTATGACCGCGCGTTCAATGCGGTGACGCGCTACACCCAGCTCTCCGCCTGGGCATTGGCCCAGCTCGAGCTGGAGATCCACGCCTTCGAGGAGGGCTTGCAGCTCTATCGTGCCGGTGCCGCCAGCCGGGAGGAGATGAACAAGCGCTTTGACATTGCCTGGAACCGGCTCGATGTCTTCCTGCACGGGGAGGAGGCAAAGTCGGTCAGGGCCCGATTCGGTGCGGACAAGGCGGTCGGCAAGATCCTCGCTCTCTTCGAACATTATGAGCAGGATGTGGTGCATGGGGAGCCGGATTCCCCCGCACTCAAGATGTTCACGGCCGCGCTCGATGACGAGATGCGCGGGGTGCGGGACGTGATGGTGAAAAACTTCACTGGGCCCTCTGCCATCGCCCAGCGCGAGCTGCTCAACGAGTCGAAAACCCAGAACTTCTTCATCCTGGGATTTCTGATGCTGGCGACCATGGTGATGTTGATGGTGCTGTTTCGCGAAGTGCGTCGCCAGCATTTTCTGGCGTGGAACGACCCTCTCACCCGTCTCCCCAACCGGGCGGCGCTCATCAAGCACCTCCAACAGTGGACCAGCCATCCCGGTCGGCGCAGCAGCATCACAGTCTGTCTCATGGATCTGGGGCATTTCAGGGAGGTCAATGACAGTCTGGGTTACGAAGTGGGGGACGCCTTGCTCAAACGGCTTGCGGCGCGGATCAAGGCCACCTCTGGCCAGGGGATCTTCGCTGCCCGTACCGGCAGTGACGAGTTCACCCTCATCATCACCGGCACCATGCCCACCTATCTGCGCTTCCCGTTTCTGGAGCAACTGCGCAGCGAGCTGGCGGATCTGGTGTTTGCTGCCGATCCGGCGCACCGGGTCCGGGTCTTCATGGGCACCAGCCAGTACGTGAAACCGGATCATTCACCGGAAGAGATGCTGTTGTTTGCCGATATCGCCCTCGACAGCGCCAAGCGCAAGCGGCTGAATCGCAATGTGCTCTTCTCCAGCAGCATGTATCAGCACTATCAGCGCAAACGCCGGCTGTCGACCGAGCTGCGGGAGCTTATCCACTGCCCGCAATGCCCGCAACTGGCCCTTTACTATCAGCCCATCGTACGCGGCCAGAGTGTGGTGAGGCTGGGGGCCGAGGCGCTGATCCGCTGGCATCATCCTGAATATGGCTTTATTGCCCCCCTCGACATCATCTCGCTGGCAGAAGAGAACGGGTTGGGCGAGGCGCTCGGGGGCTGGATCATCCGGCGCATGCAGCTCGATCTGTCCGGCTTCCCGAAGGAGGTACTAGAACCGCTCGAGATCTCCATCAACCTCTCCAACTCCATGTTCAACATGGGGTTGGCCAGGGAGATTGAAGAGAAGGTGGGTGATGGTCCGTTGGGATTGCACCAGTTGATAGTGGAGCTGACCGAAACCATCGCCCTCGATGACATCGCCCTGAGCAAGCAGATCATTCACTCCCTGCGCCAGATTGGGGTGCGGGTGGCCCTCGATGACTTCGGGACCGGCTGGTCCTCGTTCTCTTACCTGCGTGAACTCTATTTCGACAAGCTCAAGATAGACAGATCCTTTATCACCGCGATCGACAGTGACACCCGGCAGGCGCTCTTCGTCGAGACCATCACCACCCTCTCTCATCAGTTGGGGGTGCGCGTCGTGGCGGAAGGGGTGGAAAACAGCGATGAGCTCAAGGCGGTGCTCACCATAGGGGTGGATGAGATCCAGGGTTATTTCTACTCGCGTCCCTTGCCGCTGCCGGAGTTCATGCAGTTCTGTCACCGCTATTTCGCCCACAGCGCCGCCATTCAGGAAGTGGCACTGGGCTAGCCTTGGGGCAATCGAGCTCCTGTAGCCTTGTCTTCGAGTCCCTCTGTTCGATTGTTCCTGGTTGATATTTCATCCCGACACCTTTCTCCCATGGCAGTACCTCCCATTACGCGGTTTTCTTGTGCCTCCTGCCAGAACGAGGGTGCGAGAGGGCAGGCCCGGTGCTACCTTGTGCCACGAACAGTGCCACAGGGCAGAGGAGCCATAAATGGATCGCTTGGGGGTGATGGAGGTGTTCGTGCTGGCGGTGGAGACCGGCTCGTTTTCGGCGGTGGCCCGCCGACTGGGGATGGGGCAACCCACGGTTTCCAGATTGATTGCCCAGCTTGAGGCGCACCTTGGCAGCCGCCTGTTGCTGCGTTCGACCCGGGGGCTGGCGCCCACCGAGGCCGGAGAGGCCTACTATCTGCGGGCGAGAGAGATCCTGGCCCAGGTCAACGAGGCCGATGCCATGGTGCAGCAATGCCGGGCCGGGCTGAGCGGGCGTCTGCGGGTGAGCGCTCCCGTCACCTTCGCCCGCCTGCATATCATTCCCCATCTTGCCGGTTTTCTGGCGGCTCACCCGGGACTGGATCTGGAGATCCTGCTGGATGATGGCAATGTGGATCTCATTTCGGCGGGCATCGAGGTGGCTCTGCGGATCGGCAAACAGGCCGACTCGTCGCTGGTCGCCCGCTGCCTCGCCCGAAGCGACATGCGGGTGCTGGCGACGCCGGCCTATCTGGCCGCCAAAGGAGAGCCTGAGACCCCTCAGGCCCTGCAACAGCATGATCTGGTGCTTTACAGTCCACGGCCCGGGGTGGGGCAGCAGTGGCGATTTCGCCGCGGCGTCGAAGAGAAGGTGGTTTCCGGAGAAGGCAGGCTGACGGTCTCGGCGGCCGAAGGCATGCGCGCCGCCGTGCTGGCAGGACTGGGGCTCGGTATCGCCTCGGAGTGGATGTTTGCCCCCGAGCTTGCCCGCGGCGAGGTGGTGGCGGTGCTGCCCGAGTGGCAACTGCCCATGCAGGAGCTCTGGACCCTGCTCCCGGCAGGTCGCCAGCCCGGTGCCAAGGCGAGCGCCTTTCTGGCATTCGTGACCGGCCTGCCCGGCGTGGGGCATGCACCAGCGGAATAACTGTTATGGTCCCCACCGCTCTACTGGTGGCGACGCTCCCCGGGTAGGCTGTGCGCATGGGGCCCGTATCCTGGCGGGAGCCCTTCTACCACGAGGAGAAGATCATGAGTACATCGCCTTCTGCCGGAGGGGCCGCAATCCCCGGCCCCTCCCTGCTCTTCGCCATGGCCCTGTCATGCGGCCTGGCAGTTGCCAACATCTACTACAACCAGCCCATGCTGGCGGTGATGGCGCAGGACTTTCCCGGGCACTCGGGCATGCCATTGATCGCCATGCTGACCCAGCTTGGCTATGCCATGGGTCTGCTTTTGCTGGTGCCGCTTGGCGATGTGGTCGAGCGCCGCTGGCTCATTCCGGGGCAGTTTGCATTGATCGCGCTGGCCTCCCTGCTGGCGGCCACGGCCACGAGTGCCACCACCTTGATGCTGGCCTCCGTCCTGCTCGGCATCGGGGCCACGGCGGCCCAGCAGATAGTCCCGGTGGCGGCGACCCTGGCAGATCCCGCCCGCCGGGGTGCAGTGGTCGGCAGCGTGATGAGCGGCCTGCTGGCCGGAATACTGCTCAGCCGCACCGTCGCTGGCCTGGTCACCGCCTATGGCAGTTGGCGCGCCATGTTCTGGCTGGCCATTCCCCTGGCCCTGTCGGGGGCTCTGCTGATGGCCAGGATGATACCGTCCGGATTGCCGCGCTCTCCCCTCGGTTATGGCCGTCTGCTTCACTCTCTGGTCGGTCTGTGGCGCGAGGAGCCCGCCTTGCGCCGCGCGACCCTGACCCAGGCCTTGCTGTTTGCCTCCTTCAGCGCCTTCTGGACCGTGCTGGCGTTCTACCTGGCCGAACCTGCCTATGGGTTGGGGGCCGACATGGCGGGTCTGTTCGGCGTCATCGGGGTGGCTGGGGTGGTGGCGGCCCCTCTGGCAGGCCGGATGGCGGATCGGTTGGGGGCCAGACCAGTGGTATTGGCCGGTGCCGTGCTGGTGGTGCTTGCCTGGATCTGCTTCGAGCTGTGGCTCTCTCTGGCCGGGCTGGCGTGCGGGGTCATCTTGCTGGATCTCGGAGTGCAGAGCGCACTCATCGCCCATCAGCAGCGCATCTATGGTCTGAGACCTGAGGCCAGGGGGCGCATCAATACCCTCTTCATGACCGGCATGTTCCTGGGGGGAACCCTCGGCTCCAGCCTGGGGATGCTGGTCTGGCAACAGGGACACTGGCTCGGGGTGGGAGCAGCCGGCATGGGGTTGGCCCTGGTTGCCTGTCTCTGCGCCCTGGCCGGCAGGCGGGGGCTGCAACCGGCCATCTGAGGCATGTGCAAGACAAGAAAGGCGACCCCGGGGTCGCCTTTTGTCTGTCTGCTCGGCATGGACTCAGAGCACCATGGCGGCAATCCAGCCGAAGATCACCAGGGGGATGTTGTAGTGGATGAAGGTTGGCACCACGCTGTCCCAGATGTGGTCGTGCTGACCGTCCGCATTGAGGCCCGATGTGGGGCCGAGCGTCGAGTCGGAGGCGGGGGAGCCCGCGTCCCCCAGCGCGCCCGCGGTGCCCACCAGGGCGATGGTCGCCATGGGCGAGAAGCCGAGGTGGATGCACAGGGGCACATAGATGGTGGCGATGATGGGCACGGTGGAGAAGGAGGAGCCGATCCCCATGGTGATGAGCAGGCCCACCAGCAGCATCAGGAAGGCCGCCAGTCCCTTGTGACCTGCCATCATGGTTGAGACGGACTGCACCAGACTCTCCACCCCGTGGGTCTCCTTCATGACGGCGGCGAAGCCTGCGGCCGAGATCATGATAAAGCCGATGAGGGACATCATGCGCACACCCTGGGTGAAGGCATCCTGGCTCTCGCGGAATTTGATGACGCCGCCGCAGGTGAAGATGATGAAGCCTGCGAGCGCCCCCAGCACGATGCTGTTGGTCATCAGTTGCAGACCGAGTGCCACGGCGATGGCCAGCAGGGCGACCCAGATGTGGTTGAGATTGAGCTCGACCGTCTCGGGTTCGGCGGCCAGGATCTTCTCCAGATCATACTGACGCGGCTTGCGGTAGC
Organism: Aeromonas sp. R7-1; assembly: GCF_040908115.1. NCBI lineage: Bacteria > Pseudomonadati > Pseudomonadota > Gammaproteobacteria > Aeromonadales > Aeromonadaceae > Aeromonas > Aeromonas sp. R7-1. The sequence continues at coordinate 96,544 of NZ_JBFODD010000053.1, forward strand.
TGAAGAAGACGGCGATGAGCAGGCCGAGGAACATGCCGAATACCGGGATGGCCATCGCCAGGGGCAACTGGCTGAATTCCACCGGTACGCCGTTGTCGACGAGATTCTTGGCCAGGATGTTGTTCAGGAAGATGCCGCCAAAGCCCACCGGCAGCAGCATGTAGGTAGCGGTCAGGCCGAAGGTGATGACGCAGGCCACCTGACGGCGGTCTATCTGCATCTGGGCCATGACATGCAGCAGCGGCGGGATCAGGATGGGAATGAAGGCGATGTGCACCGGGATCAGGTTCTGGGAGGAGATGGAGACCGCGAGCACCGAGGTGAGCAGCAGGCTCTTGACCCAGAGAATGCGGGTGCTGCTGGCATCCTTGCCGAGCTGGTTGATGACCTTGCGGGCCAGCAGATCGGTGATGCCGGAGCGGGAGATGGCTACCGCGAAAGCCCCCAGCATAGCGTAGGAGAGGGCGATTTCTGCACCGCCGCCCAGGCCGCCGGTGAAGGTGCTGAGGGTCTGCTCGAGGGAGAGTCCGCCGAGCAGGCCACCCACGATGGCACCGATGGCGAGGGAGACCACCACATTGATCCGCAGCAGGCTGAGCACCAGCATCAGCGCCACCGCGATAACAACAGGATTCATTTGATTTCCTTATGGATTGTGTTGCTGTCAGTCGTGTGAAAGCCAGCTAGTTTGCGAAAAACAGGCTAAATGTCGAGAAAAAAATCGGCAGATCCCGGCCAAGGGACGCATCTTCTGCTGGCGGTGAACGGGAACCGGGAAAATGGCCCTTCTTCCTTGCCCAGACAGGTCCCCTCATGCAGACAGGCTGCCATGGGCAGCCTGTCTGGGCAGGGGCTGGGAGTGTTCAGCCCTCGTCTTCGGTGTCCGTCGTTTCATCCGGGTTGGCCAGAGGCCAGCCTCCCAGGCTCTTCCAGCGATTGACGATGTGGCAGAAGAGCTCTGTGGTGCGCTCGGTATCGTAGAGGGCCGAGTGGGCCTCTTTGTTGTCAAAGGGAATATTGGCGCTCTGACAGGCCTTGGCCAGCACCGTCTGTCCCAGGGCAAGACCCGAGAGGGCGGCGGTGTCGAAGGTGGCGAAGGGGTGGAACGGATTGCGCTTGAGGCCGGCCCGCTCGGCGGCGGCCATCACGAAGCCGTGGTCGAAGGTGGCGTTGTGGGCCACTATGATGGCGCGACCACAATCCTGCTCCTTCATGCCCTTGCGCACCCCCTTGAAGATCTCGGTGAGTGCTTCCTTCTCGTCCACCGCGCCCCGCAGCGGGTTGAAGGGGTCGATGCCGGTGAACTCCAGCGCCGCTTTCTCCAGATTGGCGCCCTCAAAAGGCTGGACATGAAAATGGAAGATCTGGTCAGGGACGAGCCAGCCCTGCTCATCCATCTTGAGGGTGTGGGCGGCTATTTCCAGCAGGGCATCGGTCTTGGCATTGAATCCGGCGGTTTCAACATCGATGACGACGGGGTAAAAGCCGCGAAAACGGCCCTTGAGGGTGTGAACGGCGTCGGTCATGGTATCTCGGTCGGCGTGAAAGGAGGCGGCATTATGGCAAAAAAGCGTGCCCTTGTCCCTTATCTGCCGCCATGGGACGGCAAGAGGGCCATTTTGAAACACCTGTGCTTATAATGGGCGACGTCAACCATGGAGGGAGAGGACGATGAAGAAGCTGGGATTGGCACACAAGATGATGTTGGTGGTCTGTCTGCCGCTGTTGGCCCTGCTGTTTTTCTCCGGCCGGTACGTCTATGAACGTTATCGGGTCGAACAGGAGATGAGCGGCGCCCTGGTCGCGCTGGCGGTGGTGAAGGAGGCGGCGCAGCTGGCCCATGAGCTGCAACGGGAGCGCGGCATGTCGGCCGGTTTCCTCGGCTCTGGCGGCAACAAGTTTCGCGATGCGCTGCCTGCCCAGCGCAAGGTGGTGGACAGCCTGTTGCAGCGTTTTCATCAGGATCCTGCCTTGCTGGCGCTGACCGAGGTGCAGCAGGGAGTGGCCGGACTCACCGCCATGCGTGAGCGGGTCAGCGCCCTGGGGGTCGAGGTGGCAGAACAGGTCGGCTTCTATACCCGCCTCGTGACCGCCTTGCTGGCGGTGGTGGACAAGATAAGCGTCGACAGCATGGATGCCACCATCGCCCTGCAGACCAATGCCTACGCCGCCTTCCTGCAGAGCAAGGAGCGTGCGGGGCTGGAGCGGGCGACGCTCAGCAACGTCTTTGGCCGTGACAGCTTCACGCCAGCGCTGTTGCAGCAGTTCATCTCCCTGCTGGCGGCCCAGAATACCTATCTCGAACGTTTCCAGGCGGTGGCGAGTCCAGCCCAGCGTCAGTTGCTGAACGACAGCCTCGCCTCACCCGTGGTGGCCAAGGTGGCCGCCATGGAGAAACTGGCCCTGGACAAGGCGGCAAGCGGCGGTTTTGGTGTCGATGCAGAGGCCTGGTTTGCCTTGAGTACCGACAAGATAGGCCTGCTCAAGGAGATAGAAGACAGCCTCTATCAGCAGCTCTTCGAGCGGGTTGAACAGATGCGGGTCGGGAGTGCCAGTGACTTCTGGTGGGGGGCGGCTGGCGTGTTGCTGTGCATCGTCCTGACCACCTTCGTCTGCTGGCGGGTGGTGCGGGATCTGCATCTGGGCTTCATGGCCCTGCACCAGACCTTCAAGCGCCTGGTGCAGGAGAACGACCTGACCGTGCGGGTCGACTGGCGATCCGGGGATGAGCTGGGGGCCCTGGCGCGGGATCTGAACCATTTCCTCGGGCACCTGGAGAGTTTGCTGCTGGCTGTGCGCCACTCCTGTGACGTGCTGATACGCAGCGCCGCCAGCTCGGCCGAGGTCATTGCCGAGGTGAATGCCGGCGTAGTCAGGGGATGCGGGCAGGTGGATCTGGTGGCGACTGCCGCCACCGAGATGGCATCGACTGTCGCGGAGATTGCCCGTAACGCCACCCAGACCTCCCAGGCGACCCAGCAGGCCATCGGCCGGGCGAAGCAGGGTGACAAGGAGGTGGATCAGACCATCCACACTATCCAGCAGGTGGCGGGTACCCTGAGTGATACCCAGCAACTGGTGGACAGCCTGCATCAGGATACCGAGTCGGTGGGCGAAGCGCTCAACCTCATCAAGCAGATCTCGGACAGAACCAACCTGCTGGCCCTCAATGCCGCCATCGAGGCGGCCCGTGCCGGTGAATCCGGGCGCGGCTTTGCGGTGGTGGCCGACGAGGTGAGAGCGCTTGCCTCCCGTACCCAGCAGGCGGCGGACGACATAGAGCGGATGCTGGGCCGTTTGCGCCAGGGGGCCAACGAGGCGGTGGCTGCCATGCACACGGGCACCGAACAGGCCAGCCTTAGCGTGACGGAGGCCAAGCGGGCGGGGAGCGAGCTGACCGACATCGTCAACGAGGTGCGCAAGGTGAGCGACATGACGGCCCAGGTGGCCACCGCCACCGAGGAGCAGCGTTACGTGACCGACGACATCCAGCAAAACGTGATGACCATCCGTGACGTGTATGAAGCCCATCGCCAGCACTCCCATACCCTGCAACAACACAGTGCCGAACTGGATGCCCTGGCCCGGGATCTGGCGGGACGCATCGCCAGCTTCAAGCTGATGGCCCCTTCTTCCCCCCACTGAGCGTTTTGACCTAAAGCTTGTCCTGCCGCTGCCGATAGATAATTCGAGATAGTGTGGAGGACAAGCCGTTGAATGCTTGGGTGTTGGGGTTGATCAGCATATCAGTGAGTATGCAGTTGCAGGCGGGCGTGACCGAATTTGGCGCCGGTCTGGATCAATCCGTCTGGCGCCTGACCTCTGATACCCAGGTGGAGTGCAGGCTGGAGCATCCTATTCCCCGCTGGGGAACCGGCGCCTTTGTCAGCCGGGCCGGGCGCAAGATCAATCTGGATTTCGAGCTCAAGGGGCAGCGACCCCAGGCGCGTACCCAGACAGTGAGCCTCGGGATCATGCCCCCCAGCTGGCGTCCCGGGGTGGCCGGGCGACAGATCAGCCAGTTGCAGTTCTATCAGCAGTTTGACGGCCTGGTGGCGGGGCAGACCGCCTGGACCATGCTGGACGAGCTGGAAGGAGGGCGTATGCCGACTTTCCAGTATCGCGACTGGTATCGTCAGGACAGGCCGGTGCGGGTATCGCTTTCGTCGGTCAATTTCAGGGTCAAGTACCAGGCGTTCATGGACTGCCTGAGTGGCTTGCTGCCCTACAGCTTCAACGATATCGCCTTCAGCGTGCTCTCCTATGACAAGAACAGCGATCAGTTGTCACCGGCCTCCAAGCGGCGGCTGGCGATGATCGGTGACTATGTGAAGGCAGACAAGAGCATCGATGTGGTGGTGATCGACGCCTATAGCGACAGCTATGGCGGCCGCTGGCCAAACCAGAAGCTCTCCGAGAAGCGGGCGGATGCCATCAAGCAGGTGTTTGTGGATCTCGGCATCGAGGAGGGCAAGATCTCGGTGGAAGGGCACGGTGAGAAACAGCACGTGGCCTCCAACGAAACGGAAGCTGGCCGAGCCAAGAACCGCCGGGTGGTGATCAACATGGGACGCAACGGCACTATCTGATCCCGTTGAGTCATCGAGAGGGGCGGGATTTTCGCTGTAGTCAGGAATAAAAAATGCCAGTCGGCGAACCGACTGGCATTTTTTTCACGGGTATCAGGGATTACTTGGCCAGGGATTCCGGCAGGTTTTCGCGGATCTTGCCGAGCATCTCTTTCAGCACGCGGGGGTTGGCCACCACGATATTGCCGGAGTTTTCGTAGTTGTGACCACCGACGAAGTCGGTGACGATGGCGCCGGCTTCTTTGGCCAGCAGCTCACCGGCGGCGGTGTCCCAGGGTTTCAGGCCGATTTCCCAGAAACCGTCGACGCGGCCAGCGGCCACATAGGCGAGATCCAGCGCGGCGGAGCCAGCACGACGGATATCGGCACACTCGATGAACATGCTCTGGAACATCTTCAGGTAGGGTTCGATGTGGTGCTTCTGCTTGAACGGGAACCCGGTGGCCAGGATAGTGCCGGAGAGCTCTTTGGCCTTGCCGACACGGATGCGGTAGCCGTTCAGCTGGGCGCCGCTGCCGCGGGTGGCAGTGAACAGCTCGTCACGGATGGGATCGTAGACAACGGCTTGTTCGGTCTTGCCCTTGACGCGCAGAGCGATGGAAACGGCAAAGTGCGGAATGCCTTTGACCAGGTTGGTCGTGCCATCCAGTGGGTCGATGATCCATTGGTAGTCCGGATTGGTACCGGCAATCTCGCCAGACTCTTCAGCAACGATGCTGTGTTCCGGGTAAGATTTTTTGATGGTGTGAATGATGGCCGCTTCGGCGTCACGGTCAACGTTGGTCACGAAGTCATTGCTGCCTTTCTGGATAACCTCGATGTTCTCGGGTTGAGAAAAGGCTTTTACTACTACTTGACCGGCGTTGCGCGCAGCGCGCACGGCGATATTCAGCATCGGATGCATAGGTTCACCACTGGATGTTAAAGAACGGGGGATAAAAGGACGCGACATCTTACCAAGATATTCGGGAATAGCAACTGCTATGCCCTCATTCGGTCAGGGTGGTGACTGACAGATCTGACGGCTCCAATAAAGACCTGTAATCAACTAGTCTTATCGCGACAGCCGGATAACAGGCTGTGGTGAGCATAGGGATATGAGCCATGAATCTGTCATTAGTCAGTCAGAAACCGTCGTCGCCGACGACTCTGGGTGTGTTGGCCGCACTGCGTGCCGCCAGCGAAGAGAGCGATTATGTCACCGAGGTCCGGGTGGCGCAGCCCCAGCAGTGGCAACCGTCGAAGGACGAAGCGGCGATCCTGCTGCTGGAAGAAGAGGGGGCTGCCTGGCCTGTTCCGCTCTGGCCGGCAGGAGGCAGTGCACTGGGATTGCCGGTGCTTCCCCTGTTGGTGCATCGACAGTATGAACATCCTCCACAGGGGCCGGATGTCAGGGATCCGCATTTTTATTTCGTCTCCAACGGTATTCTGCTGGATGAGGCCGAACTGGCGGATCCTGCCTGCAGCCTGGTGCTGCAAAGCAAGTTTGAATCCTATTTTCCGCTGCTTTCCCGTCTTATTTTGCTGCGCCAGCGCCAACCAGGGGTACTGAGCAGCTAATCATCTCCCCCTCGATGCGGGCTGTTCAAGGGGCACAATATTTGTCATAACTGACCGATATTGTGCCGCTTTGCTATGGCCTGCGCAGCGGCTCACTGTGTGTTCGTCGACGGAGGTGACATGAAGGTTTATGAGCTGAGACGAGCCCCCAATGCCCGTCGGGTCAGAATGTTTCTGGCGGAGAAGGGGATCGAGATGGAATATCAACAGGTCGATCTGGGGGCGGGGGAAAACCTGGCGCCCGCCTTTTTGACCAAGAACCCGGCCGGGCGCATTCCTGTGCTGGAACTCGATGACGGAACCTGTCTGAGTGAAACCCTGGCCATCTGCCGCTATTTTGAAGAGCTCCACCCCGAGCCGAACCTGTTTGGCAGCACCGCGCTGGAGCGCGCCACCATAGAGATGTGGAGTCGCTTCATCGAGTTCAACCTCTGGTTGCCGACCGGTATGGCGTTTCGTCATATCACCGGTTTTTACAAAGACCGGGAGCGGGTCTTCCCCGAATGGGGGGAGGAGTGCAAGCAACAGGCTCAGATCTGGTTTGACAAGCTTGATGCCCGTCTTGCCGAGGTGCCCTATATTGCGGGGGAACGCTTCACCATCGCCGACATTCTTGCCCTCTGTACCATTGATTTTGGCAAGGTGGTCGGCCTGCGTATCACCCCCGAACAGCCCCGTTTGCAGGACTGGCATGAACGGGTGAGTGCCCGGTCCAGCGCCCAGGCCTGATCCTTTCCCCTGAACGTTCAAGGAGTCCAAGATGATAGAGTTGTACACTGCCGCCACGCCCAACGGGTTCAAGGTGTCGATCGCCCTCGAAGAGCTGGGGCTGCCCTACAAGGTCATTCCCCTTGATTTCGCGACCATGGAGCAGAAGAAGCCCGAGTTCCTGGCCATCAACCCCAATGGCCGCATCCCGGCCATCGTCGATCGGGACAATGGTGACTTCGCAGTGTTCGAGTCCGGCGCCATCCTTCTCTATCTGGCGGAAAAAACCGGCAAGTTGCTGCCACAGGATCCCAAGCGCCGCTCCCAGGCCATCCAGTGGCTGATGTTCCAGATGGGGGGCGTCGGTCCCATGATGGGGCAGGCCAACGTCTTCTATCGCTATTTCCCCGAGAAGATCCCGGCCGCCATCGAGCGTTACCAGAAGGAGGGGCGACGCCTGTTCGAGGTGCTCGACGGTCATCTGGCACACCATGAGTATCTGGCGGACGAGTACAGCATCGCCGACATCGCTACCTGGCCCTGGGTGCGCATCCACGACTGGAGTGGTATCTCCATCGAGGGGTTGGTGCATTTGCAGGCCTGGATGGCACGCATGGAAGCCAGGCCCGCCTGCCAGAAGGGCATCACCATTCCACCGCGCAATGAGAGCCCCGAGGATCAGGTCAAGCGGGCGCAGCAGATGGTGACTCGCTGACGCCATCATGATGGCCCTGACGGGCCATCTTTTTTATTCCCCTTTGACTCCCCGTTGTTTGACGATCTGCATCGCAGTCGCTTTTTGTCTTTCAAATAAGCCATTTATCAAAAATCAAAAGTCATTCTTCCCGATTAATTGTTATGTTATAACGCCATCTCTTTGGTTGATGAACATGAAGCTTGGATGGAAAGAATGACAAAAAAATGCACCGCAGCCGGGTGGTTCGCCCTGGCTCTGATGGCAGGAACGACTGCAGCCGACGGCAAACCGCTTGCCATGGTGGGGCCCTGGGAGATCCACAGTGTCGACCCCGCCAGCAACGGGGTCTTCTTTACTCGCATGCAGGTGGCGGAGACCCTGGTAGATGTCGATGGGAAAGGCAATCTGCAACCCGGGCTTGCCAGTGAGTGGTCGCGTAGCGATGACGGTCTGCAGTGGCGATTCACGTTGCGCCCCGGGGCCCGTTTTCACGATGGCAGCGAGGTGAGCGCCGAGCAGGCCGCTTTTGCCCTGCAACAGGCCTGGCGCAAGCCCGGCGTGATGACCAGCGCTCCCATTGCGTCCATCGGATCTGGAGATGGCGTCTTGAAGGTCACCCTGAGCGAACCCTTCGCCTCCCTGCCCGCCGTGCTGGCCCACCCCAGCACCCAGATCCTGGCGAAGGCCGCCTACGATGCCAAGGGCGAGGTAACCCAGGTGATAGGCTCTGGCCCCTACCGCATCACCCGCCTGCAACAACCCCAGCGGATAGAGACTGTGCGTTTCGACGGCTGGCAGGGGGCCAGGCCCGCAATCGAGGAGGTCAGCTACCTGACGGTGGGGCGTGCAGAGAGCCGCACCCTGATGGCCGAGAGCGGTCAGGCCGACATCGCCTGGGGGCTGGATCCGGTCAGCATCCGCCGCTTGCAGCAGGCGTCACGGGTCTCCATCGCCTCGGTTACCCTGCCACGGACCATCCAGCTCAAGCTCAATGGCGCCGATCCTCGTCTGAGCGATCCGGTGGTGCGCCGTGCCCTGAGTCTCGCCATCGATCGTCGTGGTATGGCAGCCGCCCTGCTGCGGGATCCCGAGATGGCGGCAACCCAGCTCTTTCCTCCCACTCTGGGGGAGTGGCACCAGCTCGGGTTGACGCCGCTTGCCTATGACGTCAAGGCGGCCCGGGCGGCCTTCGCGGCGGCAGGCTGGCAGCCGGGGGAGGACGGTGTGCTGCGCAAGGGGGAAGAGCGCTTCGCCCTGACCCTGCGCACCTTCCCTGACCGTCCGGAGCTGACGCTCCTTGCCACGGCACTGCAGGCGCAGTGGAAGGCGGTAGGGGTGGAGCTCAAGGTGGCGGTGGGCAACTCGAGCGAGATCCCGGCGGGCCATCAGGACGGCTCCCTCCAGCTTGGTCTCTACGCCCGCAATTATGCCCTGGTACCGGATCCCCTGGTCACTTTGCTGGGGGACTTGGCCCCTGCCGGTGCGGACTGGGGGGTGATGAACTGGCACTCCCCGGCCATGACGCAAACACTGACCCGCCTTGCCACGCAAGCCTTGTCGCCCACAGACGCCGCCGCGGCTCGCCGGGAGATAGCCACGACATTGCAACAGGAGTTGCCGCTCCTGCCCATCGCCTGGTACCGCCAGAGCGCGGCGGTCAGTCGGGGGCTGGAGGGGTTTGAACTCGATCCCCAGGAGCGCAGCTATGGTCTGGACAAGTTGACATGGAGCGCACGATGACAGCGACACCCTTGTCTCGCGTCATGGGGATACTGGGTCAGCGTCTGGTGCAGGCGCTGGTGGTTGCCCTGCTGGTGGCCGGACTCTGTTTTCTGATGGTGCAGTCCCTGCCCGGAGACATCGCCTTTCGCATCGCGGCGGGTCGTTATGGCTATGACTATGTCACCGCCGAGGCGGCCAACGCGGTGCGCAGTGAGCTGGGGCTGGCCGGCTCGGCCCTTGCCCGTTTTGGCGACTGGCTGTGGGCCTTGCTGCAAGGGGATCTCGGCAGCTCCCTGGTGACGGGCGCACCGGTCGCCACCGACGTGGGTCATCACCTGGGCGCCACCCTGACGCTCGCGAGCGCCTCCGTGGTGCTGGCGCTGGTGGTGGCGCTGCCGCTTGGCAGCCTGAGTGCGCTGCGCCCGGGGGGATGGTGTGATCGCCTGACCCTGGGCTGGAGCGTGCTGATGCGTGCGTTGCCCCCCTTCTTGCTCGGCCTGGTGCTCATGGTGATGCTCTCGGTGGAGCTGGGTTGGGTCAGTGCGGCAGGGCACGGGGAGGGGAGCAACCTGCTGCTGCCCGCCCTGACCCTGGGATTGGGGCTCTCCGGCGTGCTCTCCCGGGTGGTGCGTGAAAGCGTGCTCACCGTGGTGCAGTCCGGTTATTACCGATTTGCCCTCACCAAGGGGCTTTCGCCGGCCCGGGTTTTCTGGCGTCACGGTCTGCGCAACACCGGGGTCAGCATCATCGCCTATACCAGCGTGCAACTGGTGCTGCTCATCGAGGGGGTCGTGGTGGTCGAGAGCCTGTTTGCCTGGCCCGGGATCGGCCATGCGCTGGTGCACGCCATCTTCTGGCGCGACATCCCCATGGTTCAGGGGACAGTGCTGGTGCTGGCGGTGCTCTTCGTGCTGCTCAATACCCTCACCGATCTGCTTTGTCTTGCCATTGACCCCCGCGGTCCCAAGGAGTCCTGATCATGTCGTTGTCTGTCAAAACGGGGCTGGGCCTGCTCCTGCTGGTGGTGCTGTTTGCCCTGCTGGGCCCCGTGCTCTGGCCCGATCCGGCGGCTCAGGATCTGGCACAGTTTCTGGCTGATCCCTCCTGGCAGGAGCCCCTCGGGCGGGATCAGATGGGGCGCAGCCTGATGGCGCGCCTCGCGGCGGCGACCCGGCTCTCCCTGCTGCTGGGACTGCTGTGCGTCATCACGGCGGCGCTGCTGGGCTCATTGCTGGGCTGGCTTTCGGCCTGGCGCGGCGGCTGGGTCGACGGTCTGTTGCGCAGCCTGGCCGACGGCGTGCTGGCCCTGCCAGGCCTGTTGCTGGTGCTGCTCTTCTCCGCCATGGCCCAGGGTGGCTTTGCCATCCTCTATCTCGGGTTGGCCATGGCCCAGTGGGTGGAGTATTACCGGGTGGTGCGTGCCCGCAGCCGGGGGCTGCTCGCCTCGCCCCAGGTGGAGGCGTCCCGTTTGCTGGGATTCGGCCATGCCCATGTGGTGCGGCGCCATCTCTGGCCCGAGCTCGCCCCCCAGTTGCTCACCATGATGGCCTTCGGCCTAGCGGGTGCCATTCTAACCCTCTCTACCCTGGGCTTTGTCGGCGTCGGCATTCAGCCGCCAACGCCCGAGCTGGGGCTGATGATGACGGAGGCGCTGCCCCACTATCAGGAGGCTCCCCGTCTGCTACTGGCCCCCATTCTTGTCATGGGGCTGATGTTGCTGGCTCTGGTGCTGCTTCATCAGACGCGCGGCCTTGACATGCCATCTTCACAAGGAGCCACCTCATGACGGCCATTCATATCAAGGGGTTGCAGGTCGATGATGGCCAGAAAACCCTGTTGCAGGCGCTGGATTTCACCATTCATCCCGGCACCGCCGTGACCCTGATCGGGGAGAGCGGTTCGGGCAAATCCCTGTTGGCTCATGCCCTGATGGGGACCTTGCCAGCCCCTCTGACAGGCCGGGGTGAGATGGTGTCGGGTGGCCGCCATCACAACCTGGCCGACACGCCTCGCCTGCGTACTCTCTGGGGGAGGGAGCTGGCGATGCTACCCCAGGAGCCGGTGCTGGCGCTGGATCCCACCATGGGGTTGCTTGCCCAGGTGGAGGAAGGGTGGTTGCCAGGGGGCAAGGAGGCCCGATCGCGGGCCCGCGCCGCCCTCGAGCGGCTTGGACTGGCCGGGCGGGAGGGCGCCTTTGTACACCAGCTCTCGGGAGGCATGGCCCAGCGCGCGGCCTTTGCCGCCGCCACCCTGGGGGAGGCCCGTCTGCTGGTGGCCGACGAGCCCACCAAGGGGCTCGACAGCCGGGCCGCAGCCAGGCTGGGTGCCTTGTTGCTGGGCTACCTGGCCCGTGGACGCCATCTGCTGACCATCACCCATGATCTCTCCCTGGCTCGCGCATTGGGGGGCTGGGTGCTGGTGGTCAAGGGAGGAGAGATCGTGGAGCAGGGGCCCGCCGAGCGTGTGCTGCACACGCCATCCCATGCCTATACCCGGGCCCTGCTGGCGGCGGAGCCCTCCGCCTGGCCCGAGGCGGTCGTCCCTCCTACCGGTGACTGGCTCATCCGCGGGAAGGGGCTTGCCATGGGATATGGGGATCAACCCCTGTTCACGGGGCTCGACCTTGCCCTGGCGCAAGGGGAGCGAATGGCCATCATGGCGCCGAGCGGCGCGGGCAAGAGCACCCTCGGCAACGTGCTGCTGGGTCTGCAACGCCCCCTGCAAGGGGAGGTGCTGCGCCGGGAAGGGATAGCCCCCTGCCGCTGGCAGAAGCTCTATCAGGATCCGGTGCAGGCCTTTGCAAGCCGAGTGCGCCTCGCCACCCAGTTCGATGATGTGCTGCGTCTGCACAGGCTGCCTCGCCATCGGCTTGTCGACTATCTGGCCCGGTTGGGGCTGGATGAACGGCTGCTGACGCGCCTGCCAAACCAGGTCTCGGGAGGGGAGTTGCAGCGGCTGTCGCTTATCCGGGCCCTGCTGCTGCGCCCCGTGCTGCTGTTCGCCGATGAGCCCACGTCCCGGCTCGATCCCTTGAGCCAGCAACAGACCATTGCCTGTCTGCTGGAGGAATTGGGAGAGATAGGCTGCGCCCTGCTGCTGGTGACCCATGACGAGGGGCTGGCCGGCAAGGTTGCCCCTCGTTGTCTGAGACTGGGGGAGGTAGGTTCCCCCATGTTCGAAGGCGCGTCGGCCGAGGTGAGAAGAGTGGGGTAAAGAGGGGACAGGATGAATCCTTCCCCCATGATGAGATGACAGTGACGGGGCCTTGGGCCCCGTCGCATTAGAAAAACTTGGGTAAGCAGATTATAAAGTTTCGTTCGTTTTTTGTGATATGAATCACTAAGATTGTCGCAAGCCAGAGAGCGTCCTGCTGCTGGCGGGTGCGGGTCCTCCGCCTTGTTCCTCTTCAACGACCTATGTCAGACACCTCCTGCAGATCCCTGCCCGGAGGGTGGCGGCTTTTTGATCTTTTTCGGACGAGATATGTATCGGCACAGCTTCTATCCCCTGTTTTTCCTGACCATTCTAATGGTCGCCGTGGGTCAGATGACCCAGACCCTCTATGTGCCCTCCATTCCCATGATGGCGGGGGACTTCCATGTGGCCTCCGGCCAGCTGCAGGCGGTGATGGCCTGCTACCTCATTCCCTACGGCCTCTCCCAGTTCGTTTATGGCCCCTTGTCGGATCGCATCGGTCGTCGTCCTGTGCTCATCATCGGCATGATGATCTTCCTGGTCGGCACCCTCACCATCCAGCTGATCCCAAGCTTCACCGCCTTGCTGGCGGGCAGCCTGATCCAGGGGCTGGGCACCGGGGCAGGGGGCGCCATGAGCCGGACCGTGATGCGCGACCGTTACAGTGGCGCCGAGCTCAACCGTGCCAACAGCCTGGTGAGCATGGGGGTCATCTTCTCCCCTTTGCTGGCACCTGTGCTGGGCGGCTGGCTCACCGAGCTGTTCAACTGGCGTGCCGGCTACTGGTTCCTGTTCGGTTTTGGTGCCCTGACCACCCTGGCGCTGCTGGCCTGGTTTGGCGAGACGCTGCCAGCATCCGCCCGCCAGCATTCGCTGCGGGTGGGCGCCGCCTATCGTCATGTGCTCGGCAACCCGCGCTTTCAGGGCAACCTGCTCTGTCTGATGGCCACCTTTGCCGGCCTCGCGGTGTTCGAGGCGGCGGCCGGGGTGTTGTTGGGGGACGTGCTCAAGCTGAGTGCCCGCACCGTCAGCGTGCTGTTCGTGCTGCCGCTGCCCGGTTATCTTTTCGGCGCCTGGCTCTCCGCCAGACTGAGTTTTCGCCTGAGCCAGGGCAAGCTGATGCGCCTTGGCATCGCCTTCCTGGCCCTGGGGTCGCTCATCATCCTGGTACCCGGGCTGCTCGGCATGGTGAGCGCTGCCTCCCTGGTGGGCGGGGCTGCGGTCTACTTCATTGGCAGCGGCATCCTCTATCCGACCGCCACCTCCTGTGCCATCGAGCCCTTCCCGGGCCAGGCGGGCACCGCGGGAGCCGTGCTCGGGGGCATGCAGAATCTGGGGGCTGGCGTGGTAACCCTGCTGGCCGCCAGCTTCCCGATGACGGGGCAGGTGACCCTGGGGGCCATCATGACGGTGATGGTGCTGATCGTGGCCTTGAGCTTTGTGTGGCTGCGCCACCACGGTGCGCCCCACGAGCAGATGGCCGTCTGACACGGCCAAGAGCCCGCCCCGTTGGCGGGCTTTTTACTGCCTCCTGCCGGGTGGGGAGACGCCGCAGGCGAGTGGAAGGGGGTTGCCGCGCAGGCAAAGAAAAAGCCCGTCATGATGACGGGCTTTTTTGGGTAGGTACCCCGGAGATGCCGTTGCCGGTTTGGGCCCTTGAACCGTCGGTTCAAGGCGGAGATCTAATCTGGCCGCAGGCTTCTCGGTCGGGCCGAGCATGCTCAATAGCCAGAAGGCAGACCCCCTGTTTGGTATGAATATCGGCTCGGGGACTTGAACCGGCTGACAAACACTCCAGGGAATTTCAAAACTCGGTGCGATTAGGGCTGTTGCGCCTCTTCGCTGGATTCACCGTATTGTCCGTGCTCGATCAAGGCGGCTTCGATGGTGCGTTGCAGCATCTTGATCCGCTTGTCCATGGTCTCAGAGTATTGGTGGTTTTTCTCTTTTTCAAGGCAGAGCTCATGACAGAAATTGAGCGCTGCCATGACGGCCAGCTGTTCGTTGCTGGAGACCTTGGAACGTTGACGAAGCTCGATGAGCTTGTCGGTCAGCTGGTCGGCGGCCTGGCGCAGGGCATCTTGTTGTCCCAGGGGACAGGACACCTTGTAGGGACGTCCCAGAATGACGATTTCTACGGCCTCTATGCTCATGCCTTCCTCAATACGGCGGGGCTGATTTCCGCCTTTATCCACGTGGACAACTGGGCGGGACTATATAGCGCAGATGCAGAAGTTTCAAGGCCTTGCTGGCTCTGGCAGGGGGAGAATGCTAGGATCTCGGCCATAAATTCTGCATATTTGCCTGAACTTTGAGCGGATCCTAGATGAGCAAAACAAACCCCCTGAAATATGCCGCCGTGGCGGACCTGATGGCACAGCACGACCTCATGGCGACGGCCGTCGAGGCCCATGGCGTGATCTGCGGCCTGGTGTGCGGTGGCGTGGCCCTGGACGACAAAAGCTGGCAGCCCCATTTCAATGATCTGATCAACGACGGTTTCGGTCTGCCGGCACCGGTGCGCCAGGTGATGACCGACCTCTATCACGAGGTGATCGAGAGCCTGATGGCACAAAAGGGCGTCGAGCTGCTGCTGCCAAGCGACGAGGCGCCGCTCGATGAGCGCATCGACTCGCTGGTGGACTGGTCCCAGGCCTTCCTGGCCGGCTTTGGTGTGGTGCAACAGGAGCTCTCCAAGGCATCCGAAGAGCTGCAGGAGATGATTCAGGACATCGCCAGCATCACCCAGGTCTCTGCCGAGTTCGATCAGGAAGATGAAGAGAACGAAGCCTCCTTCCTGGTGCTCTATGAACACGTGCGCCTCGGAGTCATGATGGCGTTCGAGGAGTTTGGCAAGCGCCCGGCCGCGCCGAGCACGCCGCCGACCCTGCACTGATCTGCCCGCCCAGCGGGTCAATGAAAGAGCGCATCACGGCGCTCTTTCTGTTTTACAAGGGGTGAGAGCAGGGGAGGCACTCTGCTAACCCATGGTGCCAAAGCGGTTTTTTGCCCGTGGCTTCGCATCCCGTCCGCCACCTTTGTGGTAGGATTGGCCCACGTTTTTTCGCCTATGCCCTCTTCTCATGTCTCAATCTGATCTGGTTCACGTCGACGTGGCTATCGTCGGCGGTGGTATGAGCGGTGCCGTGCTGGCCCTCTCCCTTGCCGCCCTGAAAGGACAGGATGGCGCCCCCCTGCAGATCCTGCTGCTGGAGGCGAGTGCGCCCGAGCTCAATGCTCATCCCGGTTTCGATGCCCGTGCCATCGCGCTTTCCGCCGGTACCTGCGAGGCGCTGGCCCGTCACGGCCTCTGGCCGCACCTGGCGCCCCACTGCTCCCCCATCACCCATATCCATGTGTCGGATCGGGGCCACTGCGGCCAGACCCGGCTGTCGGCGGCGGAGTATGGCCTGCCCGCCCTCGGTCAGGTGATCGAGCTGTCGGCGGCGGGCATCGTGCTGCAAGAGGCGATCGCCGCCTGCCCGCAGATCCGTATGTTGTGCCCGGCCAGGCTTGAGGCCATCGACCCCGACGAGGGGGGAGTGACGCTCGCCCTGGAGGGGCGCGCGCGCTACCGCACCCGGCTGCTGGTGGCGGCCGACGGGGGCCACTCCTTCGTGCGCCAGCATTTCAAGATGCCGGTCAGTCGCCACGATTATGGCCAGAGCGCCATCATCGCCACCGTCAAGACCGCCGAGGATCCCGCCGGACGGGCCTTCGAGCGCTTTACCGACGGAGGGCCGCTGGCCCTGCTGCCCATGCAGGACGGCCTCTCCTCCCTGGTGTGGAGCGTCCCGCGGGACGAGGCACAGGGGCTGCTTGCACTGGATGACGCCGCCTTTCTCGCCCGTCTGCAGCAGGCTTTTGGCTGGCGCCTCGGGCGCATCGAGCGTACCGGCGTGCGCCACCTCTATCCGCTGGTGCTGACGGTGGCCGACTATCCCCTGGCCCAGCGTACCGTGCTGGTGGGCAACGCCGCTCACCTGCTGCATCCCATCGCCGGTCAGGGGTTCAACCTCGGCATGCGGGATCTGGACGTGCTGACCCGGACCCTGGCCCGTGCGCTTGCGGCGGGGGAAGACATCGGCGGCTTTGAGGTGCTAAGCGGCTACTGGCAGCAGCGGCGGGACGATCAGGCCCAGACCGTCTGGCTCACATCCTCCCTGGCCCAGCTCTTCTCAAACCATCACGCTCCCCTGGTGGTGGGCCGCAATCTGGCGCTCTCCCTGATGGGCAGAGTGCCCTGGCTCAAGGCACCGCTCGCCTCCCGCACCCTGGGATTCGTGGGCGAGGTGTGCGGCCAATAAGCGCTGTCGCCCTGGGCGGCAAAGACGATTTCGAGCAAGAGGCACGCCTGTGGGCGTCGCCTCGCAGATCCTGGCGACTCGCCCGGAAAGGACACAAGAGAATGCAGATGCAAGATGTGGATGTGGTGATCGTGGGGGGGGGCATGGTGGGCCTGGGGCTCGCTGCCGCCCTCAAGAACCGGGCGATCAAGGTGGCCATCGTGGAAGGCCTGCTGCCCGATGCAACGCTCGGTGAGACGCCGGACAACAGGGTCAGTGCCCTGAGCCTCGCGAGTCAGCACATCCTGCAAGGGGTCGGCGCCTGGGACGGCATAGTGGCGCGCCGCCTGCAGCCCTACGAGAAGATGCAGGTGTGGGAGCAGGACAGTTTCGGCCACATCGATTTCGATGCCGCCAGCCTGCGTCAGGGGGCCCTTGGCCACATCGTCGAGAACCGGGTGATCCAGCTTGCGCTGCTGGACGCCATCGCGGGGGCCAGCAATATCCAGATGCTGAGCCCGGCCCGGGCCACCAGCCTGCAGTGCGGGCCCGCGGGCGCCCTGCTGCTGCTGGAAGATGGCCGGGCCCTCTCGGCCAAGCTGGTGGTGGCCGCCGACGGCGCCCACTCCTGGGTGCGCCGTCAGGCAGACATTCCCCTCACCAGCTGGGATTACGGTCATCACGCCCTGGTGGCGACGGTGCGTTGTGCCGAGCCCCATGAGGCGGTGGCGCGCCAGATCTTCACCCCCCAGGGGCCGCTCGCCTTCCTGCCCCTGTGGCAGCCCGACCTCTGCTCCATCGTGTGGTCTGTGCCCGCGGCCCGCGCCGAGGCGCTCTGCGCCCTGGATGACGACGGCTTCAACCGCCAGCTCACCGCCGCCTTTGATGGGCGTCTCGGGCTGTGCAAGGTGGAGGGGGCTCGCAGCGCCATTCCGCTCACCGCCCGCTACGCCCGCGACTTTGCCCGCGAGCGCCTGGTGCTGGTGGGGGATGCGGCCCACACCATCCACCCGCTGGCGGGGCAGGGGGTGAATCTGGGCTTGCTGGATGCCGCCGCCCTGGCGGAGCAGATCCTCATTCATCACGGCAAGGGCGCGGACATCGGCCTGCTCGCCAACCTGCGGGGCTACGAGCGCTGGCGCAAGAGCGAGGCGGCGCGCATGCTGGCGGCCATGGAGGGGCTCAAGCGACTGTTTGCGGGCAGCAACCCCCTCAAGAAGCTGGTGCGCGGGGTGGGGCTTCGCGCCGTCGACGGTCTTGGTCCCCTCAAGCAGGGCATGATCCGGGCCGCCATGGGGCTGGATGGGGAGCTGCCCACCCTGGCCAAAGGTGAAAAAATCTAATATTACCCCGGGGTTTTAACAAAAAAACTAATCTGACAGGGCGAGATGCCCCTTCGGGGTGTCAGCCTTTAATGTTGGCGAGAAGCGAAACGTTTTTCTGTAAATTGTGACGGGACGGTAAAAATCAACATTAAATCCCGCAGTGGCGTGGTTTTGGCTGTTTTTATCACTGTTTTTGCCTTAGTGTCTGGTGTCAGTGAGTTGGGTGAGGATTAGTTTTTTTTGAGCGGTGCCCCGGCACGCTTGTCATATAATCCGCTCCGTTCAAGGAATCACTCCTGCCCGCCCGGGCGGGAACGAGCACAGAGCTTGTGGTCCGTAGTTCCCGACGAGCCGGGGCGGATTGCGAGTGTTGTCGCGAACGCTTAAGGAAACACAGCGATGATCCAGACTACTGTATTGCATCCGAAACACCTGGAAGCGGGTGCCAAGATGGTGGACTTCCACGGTTGGGAGATGCCCATCAACTACGGTTCCCAGTTGGAAGAGCACCATGTGGTGCGCACCGATGCAGGCATGTTCGATGTCTCCCACATGACCATCGTCGATTTGACCGGCGAGCGGGTCAAAGCCTTCCTGCAACACCTGCTGGCCAACGACGTGGCCAAACTCACCGTCCCCGGCAAGGCCCTCTACAGCGGCATGCTCAATCCGGAAGGCGGCGTCATCGATGACCTCATCACCTACTTCCTGACCGATACCTTCTACCGCCTGGTGGTGAACTCCGCCACCCGCGAGAAGGATCTGGCCTGGATCCGCCATCACGCCATCGACTTTGCCGTGAGCGTGACCGAGCGCCCCGAGCTTGCCATGATCGCGGTGCAGGGCCCCCACGCCAAGGCCAAGGCGGCCAAGGTGTTCACCCCCGAGCAGAATGCGGCGGTCGAAGGCATGAAGCCCTTCTTCGGTGTGCAGGCCGGGGATCTCTTCATCGCCACCACCGGCTACACCGGCGAAGATGGCTACGAGATCGTGGTCCCCCAAGAGAAGGCATGCGATCTGTGGCAGGCCCTGCTGGACAACGGCGTGGCCCCTTGTGGCCTGGGTGCCCGTGATACCCTGCGCCTGGAAGCGGGCATGAACCTCTACGGTCAGGACATGGACGAGTCAATCTCTCCGCTTGCCGCCAACATGGCCTGGACCCTGGCCTGGGAGCCTGCCTCCCGCCAATTCATCGGCCGCGCCGCCCTGGAAGCCCAGAAGGCCGCCGGCAACCAGCCCAAGCTGGTGGGTCTGGTGATGGAAGAAAAGGGCGTGCTGCGTGCCGGCATGCCGGTCACTTTCACCAGCGAGAGCGGCGAGACACGGGAAGGGGTGATCACCTCCGGCTCCTTCTCGCCCACCCTGGGTTACAGCATTGCCCTGGCGCGGGTGCCCCGCGATATCGGCGAGCAGGCCCAGGTGGAGATCCGCAAGAAGCAGGTCACCGTGAAAGTCACCAAGCCGGCCTTCGTGCGCAACGGCCAGCCGCTGGTGTAATCATTGATTGCGGCGAGGGTTGACCTTCGCCGCCCCATTTTTGTTGAAGCGATCCAAGAGCATAAAGGAAGCACAAATGAGCCATATCCCGAGCGAACTGAAATATGCCACCTCCCACGAGTGGGTCCGTGTTGAAGCCAACGGCGAAGCCGTGGTCGGCATCACCGAGCACGCCCAGGATCTGCTGGGGGACATGGTGTTCGTCGATCTGCCGGAAGTGGGCAAGCAGGTGAGCGCCGGTGAAGATTGCGCCGTGGCGGAGTCCGTCAAGGCCGCCTCCGACATCTACAGCCCGGTGAGCGGCGAGATCCTGGCCGTCAACGAAGAGCTGGAAGGCAGCCCCGAGCTGGTCAACTCCGACCCCTACGGCGCCGGCTGGCTGTTCCGCATCAAGCTGGACGACGCGGGCGAGCTCGCCAACCTGCTGGATGCCGAAGGCTACCAGAACGTGGTGGACGAAGAGTAATGCCCCCGGGCCCTGCCAACACAGCAGGGCCCACTTGTATGACTGCCATCCTGCGGCCATGGCGGTTGCAGGATGGGCGCAGCCTTTGCGCCTTCGGGATGCCTTGCCGCATTCCCCGTCTGCCCGCGGCGGACACAGAACATGAGTGGAGCCGGTATCGACCGGCTACAGGAACATCAGGTCTTGGTTATCAGGATGTCATGCCAGGACCTATTACCAGGAAATAGGGAAATGACCCAGTCACTGTTTGAACTCGAGCAAAAAACCGATTTCATCCGCCGTCACATCGGCCCGGGTGAGGAAGAACTGCGGGCCCTGCTCGCCACCGTGGGGGCCGAGAGCCTGGACGATCTGATTGAGCAGACGGTCCCCGCCGCCATCCGTCGTCCGGGGCCGCTTGGTATCGGCGCCCCCATGACCGAAGTGGAGGCCCTGGCCAAGCTCAAGGGCTATGCGGCCAAGAACCAGATCGCCAAGAGCTACATCGGCATGGGCTACCACGACACCCACGTGCCCCACGTCATCCTGCGCAACGTGCTGGAAAACCCGGGCTGGTACACCGCCTACACCCCCTATCAGCCCGAGCTGGCCCAGGGCCGTCTCGAAGCCCTGCTCAACTTCCAGCAGCTCACCCTGGATCTCACCGGCATGGATCTGGCGAGCGCCTCCCTGCTCGATGAAGCCACCGCCGCCGCCGAAGCCATGGCGCTGGCCAAGCGCATGGCCAAATCCAAATCCAACCTCTTCTTCGTGGCCGACGACGTTCACCCCCAGGTGATCGACGTGGTCAAGGAGCGCGCGGTCCACTTCGGTTTCGATGTGGTGGTCGGCCCTGCGGGCGAGGCCGTGAGCGAAGAGGTATTCGGTGCCATGTTCCAGTACCCGGGCACCACCGGCAATGTGACCGATCTGCGTTCCCTCATTGCCGCCGTCCAGGCCCAGAAGGGGCTGGCCTGCGTCGGGACCGACATGCTCTCCCTGCTGCTGCTCAAATCCCCGGGTGAACTGGGTGCCGACGTGGTGTTCGGCAGTGCCCAGCGCTTCGGTGTGCCCATGGGTTACGGTGGCCCCCACGCCGCCTTCTTCGCCACCCGCGACGCCTACAAGCGCTCCATGCCGGGTCGCATCATCGGCGTCTCCAAGGATGCCCGTGGCAAGAGCGCCCTGCGCATGGCCATGCAGACCCGCGAGCAGCACATCCGCCGCGAGAAGGCCAACTCCAACATCTGTACCGCCCAGGTGCTGCTGGCCAACATGGCGAGCTTCTACGCCGTTTACCACGGCCCGGTGGGGCTCAAGACCATCGCCTCCCGCGTGCACCGTCTGACCACCATCCTGGCGCTCGGCCTCACCGCCAAGGGCGTGGCCCTCAAGCACGGAAGCTGGTTCGATACCCTCACAGTACTGACGTCGGACAAGGCTGCACTCATTGCCAAGGCCGAAGGGCTCGGCATCAACTTGCGCGCGGATCTCGATGGTGCGGTCGGTGTGTCCCTCTCTGAAACCACCACCCGAGGCGACGTGGCCGAGCTGTTCGACCTGTTCCTTGGGGCGGGTCACGGCCTCGATGTGGAGACCCTCGACCAGGCCGCCCAGACTCATCACGCCATTCCGCAAGACCTGCTGCGCACCGACGCCGTGCTGACCCACGAGGTATTCAACAAGTACCACTCCGAGACCGAGATGCTGCGCTACATCCACCGTCTCGAAGCGAAAGATCTGGCCCTGAACTACGCCATGATTTCTCTCGGCTCCTGCACCATGAAGCTCAACGCCACCGCCGAGATGATCCCGGTGACCTGGCCTGAATTCGGCAAGCTGCACCCCTTCGCGCCGCTCAAGCAGACCCAGGGCTACCAGCTGCTGCTGGCAGATCTGGAAGACTGGCTGGTGAAGGTGACCGGCTACGATGCGGTCTGCATGCAGCCCAACTCCGGCGCGCAGGGGGAATACGCGGGCCTGCTCGCCATCAAAAAGTACCACGAGTCTCGCGGAGAGGGGCATCGCGATGTCTGCCTCATCCCGGCCTCTGCCCACGGCACCAACCCGGCCTCCGCCCAGATGGCGGGCCTCAAGGTCATCGTCACCGCCTGTGACAAGGCCGGCAACGTGGATCTGGACGACCTGCGCGCCAAGGCCGCCGAGGTCGGAGACCAGCTCTCCTGCCTGATGGTGACCTACCCCTCCACCCACGGGGTGTACGAGGAGACCATCAAGGAGGTGTGCGACATCGTTCACCAGTATGGTGGTCAGGTGTACCTCGACGGCGCCAACATGAACGCGCAGGTCGGGCTGACGGCACCAGGCTTTATCGGCGCGGACGTCTCTCACCTCAACCTGCACAAGACCTTCGCCATTCCTCATGGCGGTGGCGGTCCGGGCATGGGCCCCATCGGTGTGAAGAAACACCTGGCACCGTTTGTAGCCGGTCACGCCGTGGTCAAGACCGACAAGGAGAGCCGTGACAACGGCGCCGTGTCTGCCGCTCCGTTCGGTTCGGCCAGCATCCTGCCCATCAGCTGGATGTACATCGCCATGCTGGGGGACGAGGGGCTCAAGAAATCCACCCAGGTGGCCATCCTCAACGCCAACTACCTGGCCAAGAAGCTCGGCGAGTCCTTCCCCGTGCTCTATACAGGTCGCAACGGCCGGGTGGCCCACGAGTGCATCCTGGACATCCGCCCGCTCAAAGAAGCCAGTGGCATCAGCGAGATGGACGTGGCCAAGCGCCTGATGGACTACGGCTTCCACGCGCCGACCATGAGCTTCCCGGTAGCGGGCACCCTGATGGTCGAGCCGACCGAATCCGAATCCAAGCGCGAGCTGGATCGCTTCGTGGAAGCCATGACCGCCATCCGCGCCGAGATTGCCCGGGTGCAGGACGGCCACTGGAGTCTCGCCGACAACCCCCTGGTCCATGCGCCGCACACCCAGGACGACGTGATGGATGCAGAGTGGAACCGTGGCTACAGCCGCGCCGAGGCGGTCTTCCCGTCCGACGCGGTGCGCGCCAGCAAGTTGTGGCCGTCGGTCAACCGCATCGACGACGTCTATGGCGATCGCAACCTGTTCTGCTCCTGTATCCCGACTGAGGATTACGCCAAGTAAGTGGCGTTTAGGAGCTACAGTTAAGCCTTATAAACAACAGGGCCACCCAGACGGGTGGCCCTTTTTTCATGTAAATAACTCATTGCTTACGTTTTTGCTTTGAATCAATAGGTTATTGATTTAGCTATCGGTTATTCGAGATTTATTGCCCTCATCTTTCGTAAGATACGCTTGATACCGCCAGTGGCAATTTGAAGTTCTTTTCTCCGGTTATCACTGTCATCCATCTAGCAGCACTCAGCGAGTAGTCATGATCGAACGCACTTTCAAAGATATTGATGAACAACAAATATTTGATGCTGATAAGCAGAATTTTCTGACTCAGCTAGGTTGGTCTGACGGTCTCACATGGGAGGCGTTGTTACGCTCGAAACGTATCCTGCTTATTTCCGAGGCGGGGTCAGGCAAGACCCATGAGTGTCGCGAGCAGGCCTGTCTTTTGGCTGCAAAGGGCGAAGCCGCATTCTTTGTTGAGTTGGCCAGTCTGGCATCCACCCATTTGCGAGATCTGCTGGGTTATGAGGAGGAGACGCGTTTTGATCTATGGCTGGCCTCACAGTCTGAGATAGCCACCTTTTTTCTGGACTCTATCGACGAATTACAGCTGACCAGAGGCAGCTTCCGACAAGCGTTGGATCGTTTCGTAAGGGGTATTGAAAATAACTTGGGAAGGGTGCGTGTGGTGGTGACGACTCGCCCCATCCCTTTTGATATGCAACTTGTTCGCAGCAAACTGCCGGTACCGCTTCAGATAAAGCCTCGGTCGACGGAAGAAAAGGAAAGAGAATTTGCCAGCATGGCATTGGGCGAGCATATGCCTATCTCCTCTGGGCAATCGAATGAAAAGCCCATTCCCGATTGGCGCACTGTTGCGCTGATGCCGCTTTCTAATCCACAGATTGCCGAGTTAGCCGAGCTGAAAGGGGTCAAAAATACAGCCGAATTGCTTAGTGACATTGAGAGGCAAAACGCCTTTGAGTTTGCCAGACGTCCTCAAGATCTTATTGAACTCTGCGCTGATTGGCAGGCGGGATTTCAGCTTCGAACCCACCGCCAGCAAGTTGAAGCCAGTATTCGAATCAAACTTAAGCCCCGAGATAGGGAAGAGCGGCATGAGCTTGCCGAACTTTCTATAGATAAAGCTATCGAGGGGGCGAGCAGGCTAGCTCTGGCCATGTGGCTGACCCGTCGTTTGACGATTAGGCACAGCGCCAAATCGGATAATGGTCAACAGGGTGAGGCTGCGCTTGATCCGTCGATAATCCTGTCAGACTGGACACAAGAGGAACGACAAACGTTATTGGAGCGCCCCCTGTTTGGGTTTGCCTCCTATGGGCGAGTACGTTTTCACCATCGTTCAGTGTCAGAATTTCTTGCCGCAAAAAAATTGCAGGAAATGAGGGATAAAGGCATGTCGCTTCGTGCCCTCAAGCGGCTGCTCCTTATTGAGACCAAGGGTAATACCATTGTACTTCCTTCCAAACGGGCGATTGCGGGCTGGTTGGCAGCATTGAATGACGACATTTTTCAAGCAATTCGTGATCATGAGCCGACGCTGCTACTGGATGAAGGTGATCCTGCATCATTGACTCTTGCTCAGCGTAAACAAGCTCTTGGTGCATATATTCAGCGTTATGGAAAAGGAGGGAGGCGTGGTTTACACACTCCATCTATCCAAATTAAACGCTTTGCGACTCCTGAGTTGACTGATGAGATTAATCTGCAGTGGCAGCAAGATATCGATAATCAGGAAGTGCGATGTGTTTTGCTGGAGCTCATTGAGCGAGGAGTGATTTGTGGCTGTTCTGATCTTGTATATTCAGTTGCCACTGATTCAATGCTTGTTGAGGTGGAGCGTATTTATGCAATTCATGCACTGCAAGCGCTGAACGACCCAAGATTGGGTGAAATAGCTGCACTTATGGTTTCTCAACATCCTGACTGGCCTGATGAAATAGTGCGTGAAGCAATTCTTGCTCTGTTTCCAAGTTATCTTTCTGTGTCACAGCTCTGTCAGTCATTAGGCTGGCTGCAATGGAAAAAGCTGTCAGTTAGCAACCTGAGTTGGCGACTGCCATCGCTAATCAAAAATGCACCACTAGTCATGTCACAACTGGAGGAGCTGCGGGACAAATTAGTAACCCTCATCTCGGATGGGTTGCAATGGCGGCAAGAGCAATGGCCACATATGGTGTCTCCTCGCCAGTACCTGAGCAGTACATTAGCTGCTGTTTGTATTCGCGGACTCGATCACCAGTGTTCCGAACAATGGATTCATGCTTGCGTACTTGCATTGCGTCTGCGTCAAAATGAATACGATGATGACAAAATTCATAATGAGTTGTCACAGCGAATAAATGAACTTGATAGCAAAAATAGAAAGCAGGTTTTTTGGGCAATAGATGCCTTGGTGCAATCTTTATGTCCAATCGATGATATATGGAAACGTGTGGTTGAAATCATTCCTTATGATTCGCTTATTAAGCTCACGGTACAGCTGGATCAGGCTTGGGTAGTCAATGAGCTTCAAGATAAAAATAAGCCATCTTTTGAGCATCAGATACTCATGCATATTGCGATCTATCGATTGCGAATCCCATTATCAGATTTGCGAGAGTTAGTTGCAGACCAACCAGATTTGCTCTCATTACTTGATGAAGCAATAAAGCCCTCCGAGCATGATAAAGCCAGTGAAGAGTTACAGCGCCAAGATGCGGAACTGCGTAAACAGCAAGAGATGGATGCAGCAGAGATTCGAGCCAGTTGGATGATGTTGCATCGTGAGATCTCAGAATATACTGATAATGTATTCTCAGATGAACATTATAAAAATATGGTGTGGGACTTATTCAGGGTAATGATAATAACCGCTGATGATAATAATTTATCTGGTTGGAACCGTCCCTTCCTTGAATCTCATTTTGGAGGCATAGTCACCGACCGGCTTCGTACGCTTTTTATGGCTTCTTGGCGAGAGCATCGCCCGACGCTGATTTGTGAGAGACCAGAAGATCAGCGAAGCACATATCTGGAGATATGGCGACTCGGCTTGGCCGGACTCTATGCAGAAGCAGAGGATACTGACTGGGCGAGCCCGCTGACTCAGGAGGAGGCAATGCTAGCCGCACGTTATTCATTACTTGAACTGAATAAATTACCGGACTGGATTAATGACTTGGTGAGGTATCACCCATCTGCTGTCAGTGATATTTTTGGTAAAGAACTTGAGTGGGTACTATCTACCTCTACCCATGAACTTCATCACTCCATGCTGTTGCAACGCCTCCATCATGCCCCCAACTCAGTGACTATGCTTTTTGTTCCTCGCCTTGTTACATGGTTGAGTGAAATTGGACTTCTGATCGATGATGAACCGCAATCATCAGGTTTTATATCTCGTTATTCTCGAGTGATTGAATTAATTTTAATCCACGGTGATGTTGACCACCAAGCCAAGTTATGTTTCATGGCTAAGGAATATGTAAGTAAAGAGCTGGCGGAGCCGGTTATGCTGATCTGGTTATCAACCTTGATACGTTTAAATCCTGAGTCGGGTGTTGATGTACTTGAAGGGAAATTACGAGATATTGAACCTGAACCCTTAAGCAAGCCCGTGGAATGGTTTACAAAATTATTTAATGAACGCCATGATGGCATTAATATAAGAAATACTGGTTTCACACCTATGTTATTGCTCAGGCTAGCCCGCCTGGCTTACCAACATATAAGGCGTCAGGATGATGCTGAACATGAAGGCTGCTATACACCGGATATGCGTGATAATGCCGAATATGCACGCAATGCAATTCTGACTGCATTATTGGAGTCACAAGGAGAAGAGGGATGGCAAGTTAAACATGATATGGCCATTGACCCCCTATTTTCTCATTTTAAAGATCGTATTCTGGCATTGGCTCAGGAAGCATGGGCCAAAGAAATTGATTCGGTACTCTTGGATGAGCAGCAATGTCGTGAACTCGAACATAAAGGTGAACTTCCACTGACTACTAATACGGCTATGTTCACCTTGCTGCGTGATCGCTTGGCTGATCTTGATGAATTATTAAATAGCGATGAGTCGCCACGTGAACTGTGGGCTGAAATACATCAAGAAAAGTTAATGCGGCGTGCAATCGCACAGGAATTACAGCATGTTGCCAATGGGCTTTATAAGGTTGTTCAAGAAGCAGTAACTGCAGATGAAAAAGAGACCGATATTCGTCTTTGCTCACTTGCATCCAATTATGAAGCTGTAATCGAGTTAAAAATTGAGGATGGTAACAGGTGGTCAGCCAACGTCTTACGAGAAACTATTGGGGAGCAGTTGGCAATTAAATACCTTTCTCTGGAGACCCGTTGCTCAGGTGCCTTAGTTATAACTATATCCAAGAATCGGTATTGGCAGCATCCTGATAGCGGGGAAAGAATCGGCTTAGAAGAGCTCAAGGAGCTGTTGGATGATGAAGCCAGACGTGTAGAGCGGGAAATGGGAGGTGCAGTTTCATTGACCATACATGTGCTGGATCTTAGACCGAGGCTGCTGACAGAAAAGCAGTCTCGGTCTGGGGTGATGAAGAAAAGGGTTAATCCTGCGTAAAGTTGCCAGTCTTTTGAACAGGATTTATCTCAGGCTGCAGTGAGAAATAGCTTCCAACCAGTACCTTTGGTAGGGTTTTTTCAGCACAATCTCCCACGGTGTTAGCTTTTGATCAATTAGCGAGATGTCGATGGTTATGGTCACTTCAACCACGGCGCGCCGCCTCGATGGTGGCAATGTCAATCTTGTCCATCTGCATCATGGCCTCGAAGACGCGTCTCGCTGCCTCGGGGTCGGGATCGCTTATCGCCTCGATGAGGACCTGAGGGGTGATCTGCCAGGAGATGCCCCACTTGTCCTGGCACCAGCCGCACTCGCTCGCCTGACCGCCGTTGTCGATGATGGCGTGCCAGTAGCGATCCGTCTCGGCCTGGTCCTGGGTAGCCACCTGAAACGAGAACGCCCAGTTGTGGCGGACCCCGGGCCCGCCGTTGAGGCCGAGGCAGGGGATCCCCATCACCCTGAACTCGACCGTCAGCACATCCCCTTCCTTGCCGGCGGGATAGTCGGCCGGGGCCCGGTGTACGGCACCGACGGCGGAGTCGGGGAAGAGGCTGGCGTAAAACCGTGCAGCCTCCTCGGCATCCCCGTCATACCAGAGGCAAATCCTGTTCTTGACTGGTCTCATTGTGTCGCAGCTCCATCCTGGTGTTTGTCCTTCGACGCCCGTGAGCGGGCGCCCCGATGGGTATCCTGCCGCCCGCAGCGCTTGCTGCTTCGCTGGGTGACAAGCCAGCCTGTACGCCGTTTGCCACCCGCTTGGGGCTTGCATGATGGGGTCAAGTGTAGTGGCATGGGGATCCTGGTCACCAGGCCGGGAGCCGGCATGAAGGCCGCATCAAGAGAGGAGTCTGCCATGGACAGTACCCAGCGATTCTCGACCCGGGTCGAAGCCTATGTGAAATATCGACCCGGTTATCCCGTCGCCATGCTGGATTTTCTGGCAAGGGAGCTGGCCATGGGGCCAGAGGCTCAGGTGGCTGACATCGGCGCGGGCACCGGCATCCTGACCGCCCTGCTGGCCCCCCGGGTCGCGCGGGTCTGGGCGGTGGAGCCCAATGACGATATGCGGGCTGCCGCCAAACGGCTGCTCGCTCAGGTGGGGAACATCGGCTGGCTGCACGGCAGTGCGGAAGCCACGGGCCTGCCCACGGGGGCGATGGATCTGGTGACGGTCGCCCAGGCGTTTCACTGGTTCGATCGCGCGGCTTTTCGGCAGGAGTGCCAGCGGCTGCTCAAGCCCGGTGGCCAGGTCGCCCTCATCTGGAATGACAGGCTGACGAACACCCCGTTTCTCAAGGCCTATGAAGAGGGGCTGCACGCCTACTCGGGGGATTACGAGGAGGTCAATCATCGCAACCTCGGCGAGGCGGATTTTCGCGCCTTCTTCACCGGGGAGTACCGGCTCGATCGCTTCGAGAACAGCCAGCTGTTCGATCTTGACGGGGTGCTTGGACGGCTCAACTCCTCCTCCTATGCGCCTGTGGCGGGCACGCCGGCCCACGATCAGATGACGGCGCTCGTTCGCCGCGAGTTTGCTCGCCATGCCGTTGACGGCAAGATAGCCTTCAACTATTGCACCCTGGTCTACAGTGGCCGGGTGTAGCCCCGTTCAGCGCTGACATCCGCAGTGAAAAGGCCCCCGCCAGTGATGGTGAGGGCCTTGTTTCATTTTGGCGGTCTGTATCCGGGCGATGCGAAAGAGACCGTCGCGCGGCGAAGGGGCGGTATCAGCCCTGATCGATGCCGAGAATGGCCATGGCCTTGGCCAGTGTATCGACCGATTCCTGATGCTTGCCCGCGTTGTGCAGGGTCTCTCCGTCCGCTCTCAACTGTTTTACCTCGGCCAGTTGCTCGGCACTGAGGGCGGGGCCTGCGGCCAGGGCGTCGTCTATCTTCTTCATGTCCATGGGGCAGTGGAAGGCGAGGGCGCTGCCGCAAAAGAGCAGGGCGGACAACAACAG
This sequence comes from Aeromonas sp. R7-1, assembly GCF_040908115.1. Classification (NCBI taxonomy): domain Bacteria; kingdom Pseudomonadati; phylum Pseudomonadota; class Gammaproteobacteria; order Aeromonadales; family Aeromonadaceae; genus Aeromonas; species Aeromonas sp. R7-1. The sequence continues at coordinate 126,258 of NZ_JBFODD010000053.1, forward strand.
CATGAGTCTCATCTTTCGGATCTCCATGTGGGGTTCCCGTCAAGCATAGCCCCGCAGGGGGAGGGCATTCGGGTTGAAGGGGGCGGGAGGCAGGGGCTACCATGACCCTTTTGTTGCGAGGAGGCTCCATGGCACTGACAAGGTTGCTGTCCCCCCTGACCAGTCTGGTGATCTTCATTCTGGGTCACGGTCTGTTCAATACCCTGCTGACGGTGCGTCTCTCCGCCGAGCAGGTGTCCGCCCAGGCCATCGGTCTGGTGTCGGCTGCCTATTTCGGCGGCCTGGTGCTGGGGACCTTCATCAATGCCCGACTCATCATCCGGGTGGGTCATATCCGGGCCTATGCGGCTTACGCCTCCCTGCTCTGTTTTCTGTTTCTGCTGCACGGCATGGTGGTGGAGCCTGTCACCTGGGCGGCGCTGCGGCTGATCGGGGGGTTTGCCACCGGCGGCCTGTTCGTGGTGCTGGAGTCCTGGATGCTGGTCTCAAGCACCCCGGCGAACCGGGGGCGGTTGATGTCCCTCTACATGATCCTGCTGTACGGCTCACTCGCCCTGGGCCAGCTGCTGCTCAAGCAGGTGGACCCCATGGTGCTGACGCCGTTCGCCCTGTGCGCCATGGCGGCGACCCTCTCCGTGGTGCCTCTGGCTCTCTCCCGGGTGGCGACGCCGGCCATGGTGGCTCCCCAGCCGGTGGGAGTGCTGGAGCTGGTGCGCCTCACTCCGGCGGGAATGGGCAGCAGCTTTACCTCGGGCCTCATCCTCGGGGCCATCTATGGGCTGTTGCCGCTCTATTTCACCGACAGCGGCGCCTCCCTTTCCCAGGTGGCGGACATGATGGCGCTGGTGATCCTGGGGGGGATGTGTCTGCAATATCCCATCGGGCGTGCATCTGATCGTTACGACAGACGGTTGGTGATCCTGCTGCTCTGCGCCCTGCTGACCCTGATCGCGTTGCTGATGGTGCTGCTGCCGGAGCCCTGGCGCGAGCCAATCGAGGGGACTCTTGTCTTCCTGCTGGGGGGCATGGCGTTCTCCATCTATCCCTTGAGCCTCAGCCATGCTTGCGATGAACTGCGCCCGGATCAGGTGCTGGGGGCAAACCAGGGGCTGCTGCTTGCCTACAGCCTGGGAGCCATGACGGGTCCGCTGCTGGCCCCCTTTACCATGGCGACGTTCGGACCACAGGGGCTGTTCGTCTACTTTGCCCTGTGCGGTCTGCTGCTGTCGGCCTATCTCGGCTGGCGCAGGCGTAAGCGAGCCCCCATTCCGTTGACGGAGCACCAGGTCTTCATGCCGGTGCCCCCCAACACCCCCATGACGGCGGAGCTGGAGCCAAGAACGGATCTGGAAGGGGAGACAGTGCCGGCGAGCTATGCCGCGCCTGACGCAGAAGAGAGAGCGGTGAGTGAAGAGGGGCAGGAGAGGGACGCGCCGCAAGGACGTTGAAGGCTGCCGACCCAACGACAGGGATAAAAAAACCGACTCCAGGGAGTCGGTTTTTTGTTGGGCGGTTATCAGGCGGTCACGGCATCGGCCTGGGTAGCTTGTGCTTCCGGCGCCGGGTTGCGAATGAGGTAATCAAACGCACCCAGGGCGGCGGTGGCACCTGCCCCCATGGAAATGATGATCTGCTTGAACGGTACCGTGGTGGCATCCCCTGCGGCATAGACGCCGGGCAGGGAGGTGGCACCCTTGGTGTCGATCTCGATTTCGCCAAAGCGGGTCAGGGCCACTTCGCTCCCCTTGAGGAACTCGGTGTTCGGCACCAGACCGATCTGGACGAAGATGCCGGCCACCGCCAGATGCTTGATCTCGCCGGTAGTGCGATCTTCGTAGTCCATGCCCACCACCTTGCTGCCGTCGCCGATCACTTCGGTGGTGCGGGCGCTCATGATGATGTCGATATTGCCCATGGAACGGGCCTTCTTCTGCAGCACGTCGTCGGCACGCAGGGTATCGGCGAACTCCACCACGGTGACGTGCTCGACGATGCCGGCCAGATCGATGGCCGCCTCGATGCCGGAGTTGCCGCCACCGATCACCGCCACGCGCTTGCCCTTGAAGAAGGGGCCGTCACAGTGGGGGCAGTAGGCCACACCCTTGGTACGGTACTCGAGTTCACCCGGCACGTTCAGGTCGCGCCAGCGGGCACCGGTCGCCAGGATCACGGCGCGGCTCTTCAAGGTGGCACCGGAGGCGAGGTCCACGTTGACGTAACCATCCTTGCTGATGGCGGCGGCACGCTGCTCGGTGATCACTTCCACGCCGTACTGCTTGACGTGCTGCTCCAGGCTGGCGGCCAGCTTGGGGCCCTCGGTGTAGGGCACGGAGATGAAGTTCTCGATGCCGACGGTGTCCATCACCTGGCCACCGAAACGTTCGGCGACAATGGCAGTGCGAATGCCTTTGCGGGCGGCATAGATGGCCGCGGCGGCGCCGGCTGGGCCACCGCCCACCACCAGCACGTCATAAGGCGCTTTTTCGCTCAGCTCTTGCGCCTTGCGCTCGGCAGCGCCGGTGTCGAGTTTGGCGACGATCTCTTCCAGCGAGATGCGGCCCTGGCTGAACGGCTGACCGTTCAGGTAGACGTTCGGGACCGCCATGATTTGACGCTCGTTCACCTCATCCTGGAACAGGGCTCCGTCGATCATGGTGTGGGTGATGCCGGGGTTCAGGGTGGACATCAGGTTCAGGGCCTGTACCACGTCCGGACAGTTGTGGCAGGAGAGGGAAATATAGGTCTCGAAGTGGAACTCGCCCTTGAGGTTCTTCACCTGCTCCAGCACGGCCGGATCGGCCTTGGAGGGGTGACCGCCGCTTTGCAGCAGGGCGAGCACCAGGGAGGTGAATTCATGACCCATGGGAATGCCGGCAAAGTGCACGCGCGGGGCCTGGCCCTGGGGCGCGATGCTCATGGAAGGCTTGCGGGCATTGGTGCCATCGGTCAGGGAAATTTTGGGGGACATCTCGGCAATCTCGCTGGCCAATGCCAGGAGTTCGGCGGATTTGTCGCTGTCATTGCCGGACACGCTGATCTCGATGGGATTGACGATGTACTGCAAGTAACCGTTGAGTTGTTGTTTGAGGTTGGTATCTAACATGGTCGAATTCCTTCTTGCTGAATGCGGGTCGGCACGATGACCGGATACAGAAAACAGAGGTCCACACAGCAGACCGGCGCATTTTCTGAGGGCCGTAAACAAGACCGGCCCTTGAACGGGCCGGTCTTCAGAGCGGGGAGGCTTAGATTTTGCCTACCAGATCCAGGGACGGGGCCAGGGTGGCGTCGCCTTCTTTCCACTTGGCCGGGCACACTTCACCCGGGTGGGAAGCAACGTACTGGGCAGCCTTGACCTTGCGCAGCAGTTCCAGTGCGTCACGGCCGATGCCGCCAGCGTTGATTTCAACGATCTGGATGACGCCTTGCGGGTCGATGACGAAGGTACCGCGGTCAGCCAGGCCAGCTTCTTCGATCATCACGCCGAAGTTGCGAGTGATGGTGCCGGTGGGGTCGCCGATCATCGGGTACTGGATCTTCTGGATGGTGTCAGAAGTGTCGTGCCAGGCCTTGTGGGTGAAGTGGGTGTCGGTGGAGACGGCGTAGATCTCGACGCCCAGCTTCTGGAATTCGGCGTAGTTGTCGGCCAGGTCGCCCAGCTCGGTCGGGCAGACGAAGGTGAAATCAGCCGGGTAGAAGAACACCACGGACCACTTGCCTTTCAGGTCAGCGTCAGACACCTGAACGAATTTGCCATTGTGGTAGGCGGTGGCGTTGAACGGCTTGATTTCAGTGTTGATGTAGGTAGACATGTATTTGCTCCTTGGTGATGTACATATGCCTGTCTGGTGTTGAAGAGTCGTGCCAGACGAGGCGCTTAACTTTCGATGGAGTCATCATAGTGACTTTTTCTAATCGGTCAAAGCCACAATTTTGAATCACATAAATCTATTTATTAGATAGACCATCACAACTGTACCTAACATGAATATCTCAGGCCTTCGGAGATAACTCATTGTCGAAGTTCAATTTCTGTCCTGCATGTCACATTTTCAAGGGCTGGGCCGGATTTGTTTTCATTGCGTGAGCAGAGAAGGGGGCAGACGAGGCGGCGCAGTAGAAAAAAGAGGGATAAAAAAATCCCGGCACCGTCGCACAGACAGAGCCGGGTCATCAAACAAGGAATGGCGATAAATATGCTTTACAGCAAAGACTAACTACGGGGTGTGCAAACTTGCAGACATATGAAGAGAAGATGGCGGGTGCACAATCCTCATCTCCTCTTCGGCAACCATTGCATGGTGGGCATCATAGTGTGATGAATGTCACAACGCAAGTTTTGTGGTGTAATTTTACAGTCAAATTGAAAGTGTTTCACTTGAATAGCCGTTTAATTAGACTGAAAACGCTTTTATTGTAATTTTATTACATAATTTCAAGATCAAAAGTCGGTTGGGGGCTCCTGCTCCTCCATCAGCTCCAGCAGATTGATGGCCACGGCGATGAAGTCCGACTCGGTGACGATGCCAACCAGCTTGCGCCCCTTGAGTACCGGCAGACAGCCATATTTGTGGCGCTGCAGATACAGAGCTGCCTCCTTGATGCCGGCGTGGGGATCCACGCTCGCCACCTGACGGGTCATGATCTCGTCGAGCTGGACGCTGTCGGTGAACTCCGCCTCCCGCTCGGGGTTGATCAGCAGCAGCTTGGACTCGCGGGTGGCCAGGATGTCCGAGAGGGTGACCAGACCGAGCAGATGCTGGTGTTCATCGACGATGGGAACGTGACGGATCCGCTCCTGCTGCATCAGCTCCATCGCCTGCTTGACGCTGTTTTCCGGACCCAGGGTAAAGGGGTGTTCAGTCATGATCTCGGAGAGGGTCATCATGGTGGGCCTCCTTGTGTGTCTGCTTCCACCCTAGCCCAGCCCCCGTCGCCAGAACATGATCGGGGTCAATACAAAACCTTAAAGGTTTTTTAACGGGCCCAGCCTCACAAAATGGCCCGCTATCCCTTGTCTTCCTTGGGTTTTTAGTCTTTTGGGTTGCCTTGGAAGAGGGGGATAACTAGACTAGCCGCCGATTCCCCCGAGGTGAAAGATGCAAGTATCCGATTTTCATTTTGATCTGCCAGACGAGCTGATTGCCCGCTATCCCATGGCGGAGCGTACCGCCAGCCGCCTGCTGCAGCTCGATGGTCAAACCGGCGCCCTGCGCCACGGTCATTTTGTCGATGTGCTTGACCAGCTCAACCCCGGCGATCTGCTGGTGTTCAACAATACCCGGGTCATTCCGGCCCGCATGTTTGGCCAGAAGGCCAGCGGCGGCAAGCTGGAGGTGCTGGTGGAGCGCATTCTGGACGAGCACAGCGTGCTGGCGCACGTCCGCTCGTCCAAGTCCCCCAAGCCAGGTGCCCGTCTCCTTCTGGATGGCGGTGCCGACGGCGTGCCCGTCGAGGCCGAGATGCGTGCCCGCCACGACGCTCTGTTCGAGATCCACTTCCTGGACCCGCGCCCTGTGCTGACCATTCTGGATGCCATCGGCCACATGCCGCTGCCTCCTTACATCGACCGTCCCGACGAGGATGCCGACAAGGAGCGCTACCAGACCGTCTACAACCAGAAGCCGGGTGCCGTGGCGGCGCCGACTGCCGGTCTGCACTTCGACGAGCCGTTGCTCGAGCAGATCCGTGCCAAGGGCGTGGAGATGGCCTTCGTGACCCTGCACGTGGGGGCGGGCACCTTCCAGCCGGTGCGCGTCGACAAGATTGAAGATCACCACATGCACTCGGAATACGCCGAAGTGCCCCAGGAGGTGGTGGATGCCATCGCGGCGACCCGCGCCCGCGGCGGTCGTGTGGTTGCGGTGGGGACCACGTCGGTACGATCCCTCGAGAGCGCAGCCAAGGCGACCCTGGCCCAGGGCAAGCCGCTGGCGCCCTTCTTCGATGACACCGACATCTTCATCTTCCCCGGTTACGAGTTCCAGGTGGTCGATGCCATGATCACCAACTTTCACCTGCCCGAATCCACCCTGATCATGCTGGTCAGCGCCTTTGCCGGCTATGACAACGTGATGGCCGCCTATCAGGCCGCCGTGGCGGGACAGTACCGTTTCTTCAGCTACGGGGACGCCATGTTCGTCACCCGTCGCCGGGTGCAGGGTTAAGCCTTGCCCTTCAGAAGTCGTTCAGGCTCTGCTTGTCAGTATGCCGGCCGGCTTCATATTACCGGGCCCCTCGGGCCCTTTGTTGTCAGACTGTTTCTCTGACTGAATAGAGGTAGCAATGAAATTTGAATTGAAAACCACCGATGGGCGTGCCCGTCGCGGTCAACTGGTGTTCGAGCGTGGCGTGGTCCAGACCCCGGCCTTCATGCCGGTCGGCACCTACGGCACCGTCAAGGGGATGACACCGGAAGAGGTACGTGAGACCGGTGCCCAGATCCTGCTTGGTAACACCTTCCACCTCTGGCTGCGCCCGGGTCAGGAAGTGATGCGCGCCCACGGCGATCTGCACGACTTCATGAACTGGCAGGGGCCGATCCTGACCGACTCCGGTGGTTTCCAGGTGTTCAGTCTGGGGCACATCCGCAAGATCACCGAGGAGGGGGTGCACTTCCGTCATCCCATCAACGGCGAGAAGATCTTCCTCGACCCCGAGAAGTCCATGGAGATCCAGTACGATCTGGGTTCCGACATCGTGATGATCTTCGACGAGTGCACCCCGTACCCGGCCACCTACGAGGAAGCGCGCAAGTCCATGGAGATGTCCCTGCGCTGGGCCAAGCGCTCCCGTGACAAGTTCGATGCGCTGGGCAACAAGAACGCCCTGTTCGGCATCATCCAGGGTTCTGTCTACGAACCGCTGCGGGATGTGTCGCTGGACGGTCTCCTTGAGATCGGCTTCGACGGTTACGCGGTCGGCGGTCTCGCCGTGGGTGAGCCCAAAGAGGACATGCATCGCATCCTTGACCATGTCTGCCCGAAAATTCCGGCCGACAAGCCGCGCTACCTGATGGGGGTGGGCAAGCCGGAGGATCTGGTGGAAGGGGTGCGCCGCGGTATCGACATGTTCGACTGCGTGATGCCGACCCGCAACGCCCGCAACGGTCATCTCTTTACCACCGATGGCGTGGTCAAGATCCGCAACGCCAAGTACCGGGAAGACACCAGCACCCTGGATGCGGACTGCGATTGCTACACCTGCAAGAACTACACCCGCAGCTATCTGTACCATCTGGACAAGTGCAACGAGATCCTCGGTGCCCGTCTGAATACCATCCACAACCTGCGTTATTACCAGCGCGTGATGCAGGGTTTGCGGGACGCGATCGAGCAGGGTAAATTAGACGACTTTGTAACTGAGTTTTACCGTCGGCAAGGGAAGCCTGTGCCTCCACTGGCTGAAAATGACGTGAAATAACAACGACATATAAGTTAGTATTCAAATTTACATCAATAAGAGGTTGTTAAATGAGCATTATCTCCAAGGCGTATGCAGAAGGCGCGGCTCCGGCAGCACAGGGTGGTGGCATGGAAATGATCATCATGCTGGCCGTGTTCGGTCTCATCTTCTACTTCATGATCTACCGTCCCCAGGCCAAGCGTGCCAAGGAGCATCGCAATCTGATGAGCTCCCTCTCCAAGGGCGACGAAGTGCTCACTTCCGGTGGCCTGGTCGGCAAGATCGCCAAGGTTTCCGCCGACAGCGACTACATTGTGCTGGCCCTGAACGATCAGACCCAGGTCACCATCAAGCGTGACTTCGTCTCTGCCGTTCTGCCCAAGGGTTCTATCCAGTCCCTCTAATCTCCCGAGGAGCACAGCGTGTTAAATCGCTATCCGCTGTGGAAATACCTGATGGTGATCGTCGTGATCGCCATCGGTTTTCTATATGCAGCCCCCAATCTTTACGGCGAAGACCCGGCCTTGCAGGTCTCTGCCAGCCGTGGTGCCGAAGTCAAACTAGAAACCCTCGATCAGGTGAAGGAAACCCTCGACGAGGCGAAGATCCCGGTCAAGCATGCGGCGTTCGAGCACGGCTTCATCCTGATCCGTTTCAACAACACCGAAGACCAGCTCAAGGCGCGCGACATCGTGGCCAACAAGCTGGGCGACAATTTCATCACCGCCCTCAACCTGGCACCCTCCACCCCCGCCTGGCTTGAGGCCATCGGCGCGGCGCCCCTGAAGCTCGGTCTTGACCTGCGGGGCGGTGTGCACTTCCTGATGGAAGTGGACATGGCCGAAGCGCTGGCCAAGCAGCAGGAACAGATGGTGCAGGATTTCCGCGCCGAGCTGCGCACCCAGAAGATCCGCTACTCCGGTGTACGCCGGGTCGGGGAACAGGTGCAGGTGGTCTTCCGTGACGAGGCCGATCAGGCCAAGGCACTCTCCTTCCTGCGTCGCCAGAATGCGGATCTTGTCTTCACCACCGACCAGAAAGGGGATGACTTCATCCTGCTGGCCAGTCTGAGCGAAGCCAAGGTCAAAGAGGTGAAGAAGTATGCCCTCGAGCAGAACATCACCATCATCCGCAACCGGGTGAACGAACTGGGTGTGGCCGAGCCGCTGGTCCAGCAGCAGGGCGGTGAGCGTATCATCGTCGAGCTGCCAGGGATCCAGGACACCGCCCGTGCCAAGGAGATCCTGGGTGCCACCGCGACCCTGGAGTTCCACATGGTCGATGAGGCTGCCGATATCCAGGCCGCTGCCGCAGGCCGCGTGCCGCCGAGCTCCAAGGTCTACAACGATCGCAACGGTCGTCCCGTGGTACTGCAAAAGCGCGTGATCCTGACCGGTGACCACATCGTGGGTGCCCAGTCCGGTTTCGATGAATACAGCCGTCCCCAGGTCAACATCAAGCTCGATGGTCAGGGTGGCAACAAGATGGCCAACTTTACCAAGGACAACGTTGGCAAAGGCATGGCGACCGTCTTCATCGAGTACAAGCCGGTGGGTCAGCCTGGTCCGGACGGCAAGCGCAAGTTCCGCAAGCAGGAGGAGGTGATCAACGTCGCCACCATCCAGTCTCGCCTGGGTAGCCAGTTCCGCATCACCGGGATCGACAACGCCAACGAAGCCCACAACCTGGCGCTGCTGCTGCGTGCCGGTGCCCTGATTGCCCCCATCCAGATCGTCGAAGAGCGCACCATAGGCCCGAGCCTGGGTCAGCAGAACATCGACAGCGGGATGGAAGCCATCGGCTGGGCCATGCTGGTGATCGTGCTCTTCATGGGGATCTACTACCGTGCCTTCGGCTGGGTGGCCAATCTGGCGCTGACCATGAACCTGGTGCTCATCGTCGGTATCATGTCGATGATCCCGGGGGCCACCATGACCCTGCCGGGCATCGCCGGTATCGTGTTGACGCTGGGCATGGCGGTGGATGCGAACGTGCTGATCTACGAGCGTATTCGTGAAGAGATCCGCAATGGTCGCGGGGTGCAGCAAGCCATTCACCTGGGCTTTGATCGCGCCTTCTCCACCATCGCCGACTCCAACGTGACCTCGCTCATCACCTGCGTGATCCTGTTCGGTATCGGTACCGGTGCCATCAAGGGCTTCGCCCTGACCCTCGGGATCGGCCTGACGGCGTCCATGTTCACTGCCATCACGGTATCCCGCGCCATCATCAACCTGGCCTGGGGTGGACGGCGCATCGACAAGCTGCCGATCTAAGGAAGAGACATGTTTCAAATTCTACATTTTGAAAAGCCCATCCCCTTCATGCGTTTCGCCAAGCTGGGTATGGTCCTCTCTGCTCTGGTGACGGTGCTCGCCCTCTACGTTCTGTACGATCGTGGCCTGAACTGGGGGCTGGACTTCACCGGCGGTACCACCATCGAGGTGGGGTTCCAGCAGTCGGTGAGCCTGGACAAGATGCACGAGGCGCTGGATCAGCAGAAGATTGACGGGGCGACCCTGCAGTTCTTCGGCTCCAGCCGTGATGTGCTGGTGCGCATGGCCCCGCAAGAGGGCGTCAAGGTCGAGCAGCAGGGCAACGAGGTCCTGGCGGCCGCCAAGTTGGTCGACGAGAGCGCCGTGCTCAAGCGTGTCGAGTTCGTCGGTCCCTCCGTGGGTGACGAGCTGGCCACCGACGGTGCCCTGGCCATGCTGGCCTCCATCCTCTGTATCCTGATCTACGTGGCGGTGCGCTTCGAGTGGCGTCTGGCCACGGGGGGCATCCTCTCCCTGGCTCACGACGTGATCATCACCCTCGGCATCTTCGCCTACTTCCAGTACGAGTTCGACCTGACCGTGCTGGCGGCGCTGATGACGCTGGTGGGGTACTCCCTGAACGACACCATCGTTGTGTTCGACCGGGTGCGGGAGAATTTCCGCAAGGTACGCCGTGGGGACACCGCGGAGATCATGGATCTCTCCATGACCGAGACCCTGAGCCGGACCATCATCACCTCGGGGTTGACCTTCGTGGTGGTGGTGGCGCTGCTGCTCAAGGGCGGACCTCTGATCCACGGTTTCTCCATCGCCATGGTGATCGGGGTGGCCTTCGGGACCTACTCCTCCATCTATGTGGCGAGCGCCTCAGCCATGTTCCTCGGGATCAAGCGGGAGCACATGCTGCCGACCCAGGTGGAAAAAGAGGGCGCGGATCAGCAAGAGATCCTGCCGTAACAGACAAGGGCGCCGCAAGGCGCCCTTTCTCTTGTGGCCGGGGTGAGTCATGATGCTCCCCACAACCCAGCATCCATTACCCAAAGCAAGGAGCAAGCCCATGCAACACAATCCCCGTTTTTTGGCCCTGGTAGAGGCCATCCGCCCGCAGGTGCAGGAAACCGATGTGCACCAGATCAAGCGCTGGCAGGATGAGGGCCGAGCATTTCATCTGATCGACGTGCGCGAAGAGAGCGAGTGGGCCAGGGGCCATCTGCCGGGGGCCACCTATCTCGGGCGCGGGGTGATAGAGCGTGACATCGAGACCCGGTATCCGGATCCCGACACCGAACTCTACCTCTATTGTGGTGGGGGATTTCGCTCCATCCTGGTGGCGGATAACCTGCAGAAGATGGGTTATTCCCGGGTCGTCAGCGTCGATGGAGGCTTTCGCGGCTGGAGCGATGCCGGATACCCTGTCGAATCCTGATTTATTTGAGGGAGAGGGGCTGCGCCACATGACAAACGGCCCCGTGATCTTTACCATATGCGGGGTCAAGCGTAAGCGTCGGAGTGTTCATTGAACGTCAGGATAGGGATTGGATACCTCACGGGTATCCTGTTGTTGCTCCCCTTGTGGGGTTGCAGCAGTAGCAGTCAGGTAAAAGCGCCTCAAGTTCCCAAGCCGCAACCCGCTTCACTGGTATTGGCGACCCCCTTGCAGGTCTCCTACCAGAGCGAGTTGGCGTTGGCGCGACTCGGGCAGATGCTCAGTGAAATGGAATTGACGACCGAACAGCGGGCAGAACTCTTCTATGAGCGTGCCGTGGTGTTTGACCGGGTGGGCTTGCGTTCCCTGGCGCGACTCGACTTCAACCGCGCCCTGCGGGAGAAGCCGGATTTTGCCGAGGCCTACAACTTCATCGGTGTCTATCTGGTTCAACAGCAGAACTACGACGAGGCCTATGAGGCGTTCGACTCCGCCCTGGAGCTCGCCCCGGATTACGACTACGCCTATCTCAACCGGGGAATCGCGCTCTATTACGGCAATCGCCCCGAGCTTGCCGCGGCGGATATGAAGCGCTTCTACGAGGCGCAACCGGAAGACCCTTATCGGGTGATCTGGCTCTATCTGGCCGAGCAGAAGCTCAACGGACCGGCGGCCATGAGCCGGATGCGCGAGCGGCTCAACAAGTATGACGACGACGCCTGGAACTGGGATCTGGTGCGCCTCTATACGGGCGACATCAATGCCACCCAGTTGATGAGCAACGTGGTGAAAGGGGTCAAGGACAACAGGGAGCTCGCCGAGCGCCTGTGCGAGACCTACTTCTACCTCGGCAAGTTCGAGCTGGCCAAGGGTAACCGCAAGGAAGCCATCAGCTACTTCAAGCTGGCGCTGGCCAACAACGTCTATGACTTCATCGAGCATCGCTATGCCTTGCTGGAGCTGGAACTGATGGCGCGCAAGCCCCAGCCACCCGGAGCCCAGGGCAAGAGCGGCAAAGCGTGACTAAACGGGTTTGAACCCCATGAAAAAGGCCTCTTGACGAGGCCTTTTTGCTGTCCGGTGACACGGGGTGTACCGCTACTCCACCAGGCTCATGCCGGGGATCTGGCGCCAGTAACCGTTGCAGTCCCGCTCCTGCTGCAGGGGCAGGGGGGCCATCCCCTGTTCGTTGGCCTTGAAGCGCTCCAGCATCGTCAGGGTCTCCATGCCTTCGGGCGAGAGGCGCACCACATCCACCAGGCCCTCCATCCCCTTGAGCTCGTTACCCAGGTTGTAGCAGTAACCGGACTGGGTCTGGATGCCGTTGAGGTTGAACACCTTCTGCCCCTCGCGACTGCTGGCAAGTCGCCCGGTGGGGTAGTCGATGCAGGCCAGTTCGCAGTTGTCCTTGGGCCGGTCGAGGGAGCGGGCGGTGAAGCAGCGTGCCGAGTAGGCGAGCGGCAGATGACCATAGGCGAACACCTCCACCTCGAACTGCTGGCGCTCCCTGCCCAGATCCTGATTGAGCTGCATCAGCCAGTCGCGGGAGAGCTCCACCGGCATCACCCAGCGCTGCATCCCCTGTTGAAGCAGCATGCGCAGCACGTCGGCGTTGTAGGCGTTGATGGCGGGGCCGCAGACGAACGGCAGCCCGGCTTCACTGGCGAGCTGGACCGCCCCCAGATCGTTGGCCTCGATCATCAGCTCGCCGTTGTCGACCAGCCGCTTTACCTCCTTGAGCTCGGAGGGGGCTGAGATCAGCGCCAGCGTGGAGAGTACCGCCTGCTTGCCGGAGCCCGCCACCTGACGGGCGAGGGCAATCCAGTCATCCACTTTCAGTTCGCGCCGCTTGCTGCAGACGGTTTCCCCCAGATAGACGATGTCGGCCTGGCTGGCGGCCGCCGCCTGATAGAAGGCCTGGGTGTCGGCCTTGGGCCAGTAGAAGAGCAGGGGGCCGAGAGAGAATTTCATGAACAGGGCTCCTTATTGCCACTGGCGATGATAGGCACCGAGGGTGGTCTGGCTCCCCTCGGAGACACGGGCGAGCTGGGCATCCCACTCAGCCTTGACCTGATAGGCCTCGGGGTTGGCCTGATAGGCGTCGATGGCGGCGCGCCAGACCCGTGTCACCTGCTCCACATAGGCGGGGCTGCGCTGGCGTCCCTCGATCTTGACTGACTGGATACCGGTCTGGAACAGCTCGGGCAGTAGGCCGAGGGTGTTGAGGCTGGTGGGCTCCTCCAGCGCGTGATAGGTCTGGCCATCCACCTCGAAGCGCCCCTTGCACAGGGTCGGGTAGCCGGCGTTTTCCCCCGGGCCGTAACGATCGATCAGCACCTCGTTGAGGCGGGATTCGAGGCCGCTCGGGGTCTCTTCCCAGCGCACGAACTTGGCCGGTGAACAGGCGCCGACGGTGTTGGGGCTCTCGCCGGTCATGTAGGAGGAGAGGTAGCAGCGCCCTTCCGCCATGATGCAGAGGCTGCCGAAGGCGAACACCTCGAGGCCGACGTCGGTCTCGCGGGCAAGCTGCTTCACCTGATGCATGGAGAGCACCCGCGGCAGCACCACCCGGCCGACGTTGAAGTGCTGTTGGTAGAAGCGGATGGCGGCGGCGTTGGTGGCGCTGGCCTGGACCGAGACATGCAGCTCCATGTCGGGATGGCGGCGGCTGGCATAATCGAGCACGGCGAGATCGGCGATGATCAGGGCATCGGCACCGAGCGCCACCCCTTTGTCCACGGCCTGCTTCCAACGGGCATCGGAGCCCGGGTGGGCAAAGGTATTGATGGCGATGTGCAGCTTGCGGCCATGCTGGTGCACGTAGTCAACCGCTCTTTCCAGCTTGCTGTCGGTGAAGTTGAGCCCGGCGAAGTGGCGGGCATTGGTGTCATCCTTGAAGCCGATGTAGACCGCATCGGCCCCGTTATCCACGGCTGTCTTCAGTGCCGGCAGGCTGCCTGCCGGGCAGAGTAATTCCATCGGGTACGCTCCGAGAGGGCAAAAATGCAAAAGTGGCCCGATTGTATGCATGCTTGCCCTCCCGCTTTTTGACCTGAGGCAGCTTTAGGTGGCTTTACCCTTCTTGAGGTAAGTGGGCACAAGTTTGATTTTCAACAGGATCTTGCCGAAGGGGCTGTGCTTGAATGCGCAAAAAACTGGGAGTTTATCGTGTTTCAACATCTGCAACGTCGCCTGGTTGAACAGGCACCCCGTCTCTTGCGCCACCCCCTCAAGCTGGTGCCCTTCCCGCTGCAACAAAACCTGATGGAGGCCCTGCTGGGCAGGGTATTCCGGGAGGCCATCGAAGAGGGGGAATTTGCGTTTCTTGCGGGCAAGTGGCTGAAAGTGGAAGTCAGCGATCTGGGGCTATGCTGGTTTATCAGCGAGCGGGAGGGCAAATTGGTGGTGGCAAGGAAGAGTGAGCACGCCGATGTCTGTTTCAGCGGCAATAGCCAGGATCTTGTTCTGATCGCCGGGCGCCGTGAAGACCCGGATTCCCTCTTTTTCCAGCGCCGGCTGAAGATAGAGGGGGATACCGAGCTGGGCCTGGAGGTGAAAAATCTGATGGACAGCCTGGATCTGGACGGGCTGGGATTGATGAAATTCCCCCTGATGGATCTGGCGACCTTTATCGAGCGGGCCCGCGAGACGCACGTGCCCACTGCCGCGACAATGAGCTGAGCCGTTTTCTTGCCCGAGTGCTGCGGAACAAGTGAACTTGAGCCGCAGTACCCCATTGTCAGCGTGACCACGCAGGGTGGGGATGTATCATCTGCCTGTTTGTGCAGAAATGCCTAGTCGGAAGCGGTGCCAAAATAGCGATTGGTTATGTTACAATTGCGCGCCATTTTTGACTGAAGATTGACTGGGCATGTTGGATCAGATTCGTATCGTGTTGGTAAACACCTCTCACACCGGCAACATGGGATCCGCGGCGCGGGCCATGAAGACCATGGGGCTGACTCAACTGGTGCTGGTCGATCCCCAGGCCCAGCCTGATGAGGAGGCCGTCGCCCTGGCGGCGGGGGCCAGCGATATCCTGGCTCGCGCTCGAATCGTGCCGACCCTGGACGAGGCCATTGCCGACTGTGGTCTGGTCATCGGCACCAGTGCCCGTTCCCGGACCTTGAGCTGGCCCATGCTGGATCCCCGTGAAGCGGGCGAGAAGCTGGTTGCCGAGGGCATGGAGCACCCGGTCGCGCTGGTGTTTGGCCGTGAACGCACCGGCCTCACCAATGACGAACTGCAAAAATGCCACTTCCATGTGGCCATTCCCGCCAATCCAGAATACAGCTCCCTCAATCTGGCCATGGCAGTGCAGACCCTTTGTTACGAGGTGCGGATGCGCTGGCTGGAAGTACAGAACCAGGAGCATTCGGCCCCGGAGGATGAGCGGGTCGAGTACCCCAGCGCCCAGCAACTGGAAGGGTTTTATCAGCATCTGGAGCAGACGTTGCAAAAGACGGGATTCATTGCCGATGACCACCCAGGCCATGTGATGAGCAAACTGCGTCGTCTGTTCAATCGGGCCAGACCCGAAGCGGTGGAGTTGAACATCCTGCGGGGCATTCTCACCTCTGTCCAGAAGTCCAGGGCACAGGATTAATCCCGACTGATTTACTCAAGCATATACTTGACTGATTTAGTCGGGTATGTGACCATATGCCACATATTGATTGGTTCGCAAGACGGTAAGGCATATGAGACTGACCTCAAAAGGACGTTACGCGGTGACAGCCATGCTCGACGTGGCGTTGCATGCAGAGCAGGGGCCCGTGCCCCTGGCTGATATTTCAGAGCGCCAGGGCATCTCCTTGTCCTATCTGGAACAACTGTTTGCTCGTCTGCGCAAACATGGTCTGGTGAGCAGCGTACGTGGCCCCGGTGGCGGCTATCGCCTCGGTCTGGCCCCTGGCGAGATTTCGGTCGGTCAGGTGATCACCGCGGTCGATGAATCGGTCGATGCGACCAAGTGCCTCGGCAAAGGGGGCTGCCACGGTGGTACCCAGTGCCTGACCCACTCCTTGTGGCGGGATCTGAGCGAACGCATCTCCAGTTTCCTGGGGGATATCACCCTGGCCGAGCTGGTTGGTCAGGCCGATGTGCGCCGTATCGCCGGCAAGCAAGATGAACAAATGAAGACCGTGTTGTCCCTGGTTGATCGGGCCGAACGCGGTGATGTGAGCTTGAAAGTCCAACTATAAACGTGCTTTCCACGACGAGTCGCTGTGTGACCCCGTCGTAACGGAGAAAAAGATGAAACTGCCTATTTACCTTGATTATTCGGCAACCTGTCCGGTGGACCCGCGTGTCGCAGAAAAAATGATGCAGTGCCTCACCATGGACGGCCTGTTCGGCAACCCAGCCTCCCGTTCCCACCGTTTCGGCTGGCAGGCCGAAGAGGCGGTGGATCTGGCCCGTAATCAAGTGGCAGAGCTGATCGGCGCGGATCCGCGCGAGATCGTCTTTACCTCCGGTGCGACCGAGTCAAACAACCTGGCCATCAAGGGCATCGCCCATTTCTACGCCGGCAAGGGCAAGCACATCGTCACCTCCAAGACCGAGCACAAAGCCGTGCTGGATACCTGCCGCCAACTGGAGCGTGAAGGCTATGAGGTGACCTACCTCGAGCCCATGCCCAACGGCCTGTTCACTCTTGAGCAGATCGAAGGCGCCCTGCGTGATGACACCATCCTGGTCAGCATCATGCACGCCAACAACGAGATCGGGGTGGTGCAAGACATCGCTGCCATCGGCGAGCTGTGCCGTTCCCGCAAGATCCTGCTGCACGTGGACGCCGTCCAGAGCGTGGGCAAGATCCCGGTCGACGTGGAAGCACTCAAGGTTGATCTGCTCTCCATGTCCGCCCACAAGGTATACGGCCCGAAAGGCATTGGCGCCCTGTATGTACGCCGCAAGCCCCGTGTGCGCCTGGAAGCCCAGATGCACGGCGGTGGTCACGAGCGCGGCATGCGCTCCGGCACCCTGGCAACCCACCAGATCGTCGGCATGGGTGAAGCCTTCCGCATCGCCAAGGAAGAGATGGCGAGCGAGAGCCAGCACATCATGGCCCTGCGCCAGCGTCTGTGGGATGGCATCAAGAACATCGAAGAAGTCTATATCAACGGGGATCTGGACCAGCGTGTACCGGGCAACCTGAACGTGAGCTTCGCCTATGTGGAAGGGGAATCCCTCATCATGGCACTGAAGGATCTGGCGGTCTCTTCCGGTTCTGCCTGTACTTCGGCCAGCCTGGAACCTTCCTACGTGCTGCGCGCCCTGGGTCTGAACGACGAGCTGGCACACAGCTCCATCCGTTTCAGCATCGGTCGCTTCACCACCGAAGAAGAGATCGACTACGCAATCAAGCTCATCTGCGACTCCATCGGTCGTCTGCGCGAGATGTCCCCCCTGTGGGAGATGTTCAAGGATGGCGTCGATCTGAACACGGTCGAATGGGCACATCACTGATCCTTGCCAGCATGGCAAGGATCTGGTGAACAACGGAATTAGCAGGAGTTAGATATGGCTTACAGTGAAAAAGTAATCGACCACTACGAGAATCCCCGCAACGTCGGTGGTTTTGACAAGAACGATCCCAGCGTCGCCACCGGTATGGTCGGTGCACCGGCCTGTGGTGACGTCATGAAGCTGCAACTGAAAATCAGCGACGATGGCATCATCGAAGATGCCAAGTTCAAGACCTACGGCTGTGGTTCCGCCATCGCCTCCAGCTCCCTGGTGACCGAGTGGGTCAAGGGCAAGACCCTGGACGAAGCGGCCGGTATCAAGAACACCGACATCGCCGAAGAGCTGGCGCTGCCGCCGGTGAAGATCCACTGCTCCATTCTGGCGGAGGATGCCATCAAGGCCGCCATCGCCGATTACAAGCAGAAGAAAGGTCTTTAAGGTCCGGAGAGCAGTATGGCCATAACCATGACAGATGCCGCAGCGGCGCGGGTTTCCTCCTTCATGATCAACCGGGGCAAGGGCATCGGCCTGCGCCTCGGCGTCAAGACGACCGGCTGTTCTGGCCTTGCCTATGTGCTCGAGTTCGTGGATGAGCTGGCTGCCGAGGATCAGGTATTCGAGCAGAAAGGCGTCAAGATCATTGTGGATGCCAAGAGCCTGATCCACCTGGATGGCACCGAGCTGGACTTCGTTAAGGAAGGCCTCAACGAGGGCTTCCAGTTCAACAACCCGAATGCCAAGGGCGAATGTGGTTGTGGCGAAAGCTTCAGCGTGTAAGTGGTTCGATTGACCGATCGCCCATGTTTACAACGCCTCGCAGCCCCAAGGGTGAGCCCTGTTGCGGCGAGTCTCTTGTGATCAACACCTTGCTCATCAACACAGTGGTGTGGACGCCAGTCCATGCCACTGCTCTCAAGTTCAAGACGAGTGTGGTTGCACTCCCAGCGCTATTGTCTGAGGACGAAGGATGAATCATTTCGAGCTGTTCGGGCTAGCTGAGGGCTTCGAGCTCGATACTCGCCAACTGGCTGACACCTATCGTCAGCTGCAGACCCAGTTCCATCCCGATCGTTTTGCGACTGCCCCCGAGCGGGAGCAGCTTGCTGCCGTGCAGCGTGCTGCCCAGATCAACGATGCGTTTACCACCCTCAAGGCCCCCTTGCGCCGAGCCGAGTACCTGCTCTTCTTGCGGGGCACCGATATTCGCGGCGAGCAGCAGACATTGCAAGATCCTGCCTTTCTGATGCAACAGCTGGAGTGGCGAGAGCGGCTGGCTGATCTCAAGGGCGACGCCGACCCTGAGGGGGCCATCAAGGATTTTCGCCAGGAGATCAGGCATGATCACCAGGCGTTGATGCAACGGCTGACCGACTCTCTCACCAGGGGTGAGGATCTGCAGGCGGCGGATTGCGTTCGCAAGCTCAAATTTGTCGACAAGCTTCTCGAGGAGCTGGAACGATTCGAAGACTCGCTGTTCGAGTCTTGACCCTCTAACGCAGGAATTGTGATTACCCATGGCATTACTGCAAATTGCCGAGCCAGGCCAGAGCGCCGCGCCTCACCAGCATAAACGTGCCGTCGGCATCGATCTTGGCACCACCAACTCCCTGGTCGCCGCCGTGCGCAGCGGCCAGGCCGACACCCTCTGTGACGAGCAGGGGCGTGATCTGCTGCCTTCCGTGGTCCATTACCAGGCCGATACCATCCGGGTTGGCTTCGATGCCAAGCGTGAGGCGGCCCTCGATCCCCACAACACCATCGTCTCGGTCAAGCGGATGATGGGCAAGGCGCTGGCCGACATCGATACCCGCCAGCAGCCTTACGAGTTCGTAGCTACCGAGACGGGTATGCCTCAGTTGCGGACCCGCCAGGGGCTGGTCAATCCGGTGCAGGTCTCGGCCGAGATCCTGAAAAAACTGGCCGACCGCGGTGCCGCGTCCCTCGGGGGAGACCTCGACGGCGTGGTCATCACGGTGCCCGCCTATTTTGACGATGCCCAGCGTCAGGGTACCAAGGACGCGGCCAGACTGGCCGGTCTGCATGTGCTGCGCCTGCTGAACGAGCCCACCGCGGCGGCCATCGCCTATGGCCTCGACTCCGGTCAGGAAGGGGTGATCGCCGTCTATGACCTGGGTGGCGGAACCTTCGATATCTCCATCCTGCGTCTGCATCGCGGGGTGTTTGAGGTGATGGCCACCGGTGGCGACTCGGCACTCGGTGGTGACGATTTTGACCATCTGCTGGCGGACTGGCTCAAAGAGCAAGCCGGGTTGTCCGGTCAGCTCGATGCCCGTACCCAGCGCGAGTTACTGGATGCGGCGGCCAGCATCAAGCACGGCCTCACCGATGCCGATGCCGTTACCTGCACCTTTGCCGGCTGGCAGGGTACCGTCACCCGCAGCCAGTTTGACGAGCTGATCCAGCCCCTGGTCAAACGCACCCTGCAGGCCTGTCGGCGCGCCCTGCGCGATGCGGGTCTCGAGCAGGAAGAGGTGCTGGAAGTGGTGATGGTCGGCGGCTCGACCCGGGTGCCGCTGGTGCGCGAGCGGGTGGGCGAGTTCTTCGGCCGCACCCCCTTGACCAGCATCGACCCTGACAAGGTGGTGGCCATCGGTGCCGCCATCCAGGCCGACATCCTGGTGGGCAACAAGCCCGATGCCGAGATGCTGCTGCTGGACGTCATCCCGCTTTCCTTAGGGTTAGAGACCATGGGCGGCCTCGCCGAGAAGGTGATCCCGCGTAATACCACCATTCCGGTGGCCCGCGCCCAGGAGTTCACCACCTTCAAGGATGGCCAGACCGCGATGGCCATCCACGTGGTGCAGGGGGAGCGCGAGCTGGTGGCGGATTGCCGCTCCCTGGCCCGCTTCACCCTGACCGGCATTCCGCCCATGGCGGCCGGCGCCGCCCACATTCGCGTCACCTTCCAGGTGGATGCGGACGGTCTGCTGTCGGTCAGCGCCATGGAGAAATCCTCCGGCGTGCAGGCCGAGATCCAGGTCAAGCCCTCCTACGGGCTGGGTGAGGATGACATCCTCAACATGCTGAGCGCCTCCATCGCCAATGCCCAGCAGGACATGGACGCCCGCATGCTGGCGGAGCAGCAGGTGGAGGCTGACCGGGTGGTCGAGAGCCTCAACGCCGCCCTGGCCGCCGATGGCGAGGCGTTGCTGAGCCCCGCCGAGCGGGCCGAGCTGGATGCCGCCATTGCCCATCTGCTGACCATGCGCAGCACGGGCACCACCAACCAGATCAAAGAGGCCATCGAGGCGGCGGACGCTGCCAGTGGCGAATTTGCAGCCCGCCGGATGGATGCCTCCATCCGCAAGGTGCTGACCGGACAAAACGTCAACAAGGTGTGATATGCCAAAACTGATTATTCTGCCCCATCCCGAGCTCTGTCCGGACGGCGCGGCCCTCGAAGGTGCGACCGGTGAAACCATTCTGGATATCGCGCTGCGCAACGGCATCGAGATCGAGCACGCTTGCGAGAAGTCCTGTGCTTGTACTACCTGCCACTGCGTGGTGCGGGAAGGGTTCGACTCCCTCGAGCCGAGCGACGAGCTGGAAGACGACATGCTGGACAAGGCGTGGGGGCTGGAGCCGGAATCCCGTCTCAGCTGCCAGGCCAGACTGGCGGACGAGGATCTGGTGGTGGAACTGCCCAAGTACACCCTGAATCTGGCGTCCGAGCGCCACTGATGACCCCTTAATTACACATGAGTGAATTGCGCGTGCAGCATCTCATGGTGCAGTAATGATATGGTGAAGGCCGTGACCCTTGAGGGAGCGGCCTTTTTTGTGCCCGTGATTTCCCTATTCGTTGATGAAAGTGCCAATAAAAAGGAAGCAAGAGAACATGGCTGACATGATGAACGTAAGGTTGTCGTCCCAGGCTGCCGCCGCCCAGTGGGGTGAGGGTGCCCTGCTCAGTTTCAACGGGGACGAGGCCCATCTCCATCTGGCCGCTGGCCAGGAGAAGGAGGCGCTGCGCGCCATCCAGCGCGGGGCCAGACGCCTCGAGTCGAGCGGCATCAAGCGCATCAAGCTGGTGGGCGAGGGGTGGAATGGGGAGCGTCGTTACGCCTTTGCCCAGGGCTTCTATGCCGCCAAGGGGGTTCGCGAGCTCGATTTTGGTGAACAGAGCGAGCAGGAAGCGGCCGAACTCGCCGCCTTGCTCAAGGCGACCCACTGGGTGCGCGAGGTGACCAACGGCTGCCCGGAAGCCATCTACCCCATGAGCCTGGCGGAGTCCGCTCTGCTGCTCATTCGCAGCCTCGGCGGTGACAAGGTGACCGCCCGCATCACCGCTGGCGAAGCCTTGCGTGAATCGGGTCATATCGGGATCTGGTCGGTGGGCCGTGGCAGCGAGCGCGAGCCGGTGCTGCTGGAGCTCGACTACAACCCGACCGGGGATGCCAACGCCCCTGTGGTCGCGGCGCTGGTGGGCAAGGGGATCACTTTTGATTCCGGCGGCTACTCCATGAAGTCCTCCGACAACATGCTGCCGATGAAATCCGACATGGGCGGCGCCGCCATGGTGACCGGCGCCCTGGCGCTGGCCATCAGCCGTGGCCTGAACAAGCGGGTCAAGCTCATCCTCTGCTGCGCCGAGAACCTGGTCTCCGGCCATGCCTTCAAGCTCGGCGACATACTCACCTATCGCAACGGCATCTCGGTCGAGATCCAGAACACCGATGCGGAAGGTCGCCTGGTGTTGGCAGACGGCCTGCTGGCTGCGAGCGAAAGCGGGGCTGCCTACATCCTCGACGCTGCCACCCTGACCGGCGCCGCCAAGACCGCGCTGGGCCGCGACTACAATGCCGTGTTTGCCCTCGATGAGGCGGAGCAGGTGCGCGCGCTGGCTGCCGCCAACGCCGAAAACGAGAAGGCCTGGCCGCTGCCGCTCGAACCCTGGCACGCAGGCCAGCTCACCTCGGCCTTTGCCGAGCTGGGCAACGTGGCGTCCGCCGAAGGCACTGCCGGTGCCACCACCGCAGCGGCTTTCCTGTCGTGCTTTGTCCGTGACGAAGGCAAGGGCTGGGTGCACCTGGATCTGGCCGCTTCCTATCAGAAGTCGGGCAATGAGCTCTGGGCGACCGGTGCCAAGGGCCATGGTCTTCGCACGATTGCCCGCTGGTTGCAGGAGGTGTGCGCATGAACGTCTGGTTGAGCCGAGAGTTTGCACCGGCCGAGTGGGGGGAGGGGGCACTGCTCTCCCACCGTGCCGACGGCATGGTGATCCATCTGGTGAGCGCCACTCCCTTGCTGGATATCCAGCAGGCGGCGCGGCGCCTGTGCAGCCAGGGGATCCAGCAGGTGGTCCTGGCTGGCCACTGGGAGCGGGAGCAGCAGTGGGCCTTTGCCCAGGGGCTGCAGACGCCCAAGGCGGAAGTGGGGTTGCAGTGGGCCACTTCGTCCGAGGAGGACAGGGAGGAGCTGGAGGCGCGCTGGCTGTGCGGGCGTTGGGTGCGGGAGATGACCAACGCCACCCCGGAGCAGCTGGGGCCGCTGGAGTTGGCGGTCGAAGCCGCTGCCTTCCTCACCGAGCTGGCACCGGACCGGATCAGCCATCGCATCCTCAAGGGAGAGGCGCTGCAACAGGCGGGCTGGGTCGGTCTCTATCAAGTGGGTCGTGGCAGTGACCGCGAGCCCGTGATGCTGGAGCTGGATTTCAATCCGGGCAAGGATCCCAAGGCGCCGGTAGCTGCCGCCCTGGTGGGCAAGGGGATCACCTTCGATTCCGGCGGCTACTCCATGAAGACCTCCCAGGGCATGCTGACCATGAAACACGACATGGGCGGTGCCGCCATCGTCACCGGCGCGCTGGCGCTGGCCATTCTGCGTGGCCTCGACAAGCGGGTGAAGCTCATCCTCTGCTGCGCCGAGAACCTGGTATCCGGCCATGCCTACAAGCTGGGTGACATCCTCACCTACAAGAACGGCACCACGGTGGAGGTGGTCAATACCGACGCCGAAGGGCGTCTGATCCTGGCCGACGGCTTGCAACTGGCCGGCGAGTCTGGTGCGCCGCTCATCATCGACGCCGCCACCCTCACCGGGGCGGCCGTGATGGCGCTGGGAGGGCGTTACAACGCCCTGTTTGGCCTCGACAAGGGGCTGGTGAGCCGCGCCATGGCCTATTCGGATGCGGAACAGGAGCCAGCATGGCCGCTGCCGCTGGAGCCCTGGCATCGCCAGCAGTGCCCGTCCCACTATGCCGACACCGCCAACAGCCGCCCCGTGCCGGGCGGCGGACCGGGGGGCGCCTCCAACGCGGCGGGCTTCCTCTCCCGCTTTGTCCCTGATGAGGGAAGAGGGTGGCTGCATGTCGATCTCGCCGCCTGCTTCAGCGAAAACGGCGATAGTCTGTGGGCGCCCGGGGCCAATACCCTGGGGATGCGCACCATCGCCCATACCCTGCTGGCGGAGACGCGCTGAGTCAGTGAGCGGCATCACAAGGGCACCTCAGGGTGCCCTTTCCAGTGCTGCTTTGCTGAGCAATTGATACGGTTTTGAGGCATTAGCATGCCGATCGTGCGCAAGCGCACATTTTTTCTCTCTGCCCTGGCACAAGATGAGTCACCATGTTGTTTCAAGGATTCTTTTGTTTAACAAAAAGTTGATTTTTTGTGTGTTATTTCGTTTTTTGTTTACGTATAATCGCCGCCGAACATGGATTCCTACAATAAAACTCTGTAGTTAAGGAAAGAACTCAATGGCTATCGAACGTACCTTCTCCATCGTCAAGCCGGATGCGGTCAGCAAGAACCTGATTGGTGCCATTTACAGCCGCTTCGAAAGCGCCGGCCTGAAAGTGGTTGCCGCCAAGATGCTGCACCTGACCAGCGAACAGGCCGCCGGTTTCTACGCCGAGCACCAGGGCAAGCCGTTTTATGATGCTCTGGTCGGTTTCATGACCTCTGGCCCCGTCATGGTACAGGTGCTGGAAGGTGAAGACGCCATCCGCCGTCACCGTGAAATCATGGGCGCCACCAACCCGAAAGAGGCTCTGGCCGGCACCCTGCGCGCCTGCTACGCCGAGAGCATCGATCGCAACGCCGTCCACGGCTCCGATGCCCCGGCCTCTGCCGCCCGTGAAATCGCCTACTTCTTCTCCGACGACGAGATCTGCCCGCGCGGCTAATGTTGTCTGCTGGTGACCAAGGGAGCTTCGGCTCCCTTTTGTTTTTTGGTCATCCTGCCAATATCCACTTATTCTCCAGGTGGAAAGCCAGACCCATTATTTGTACAATGCCGCCCCCTGACGTAGGTCAGCCGATAATTTATGAAGTGTGTGAGCTGAGGCCCCTGATGAGCGAAACAAAAACCAACCTGCTGGATCTCGACCGGGATGCCATGCGTGCCTTCTTCGTCGAGTTGGGCGAGAAGCCGTTCCGGGCAGACCAGATAATGAAGTGGATCTATCACTTCGGTTGTGATGATTTCGATCAGATGAGCAACGTCAACAAGGCGCTGCGCGAGCGGCTCAAGGCCATTGCCGAGATCCGTGCCCCCGAGATCAGCCGTGAACAGCGCTCCGCCGATGGCACCATCAAATGGGCGCTGCAGGTGGGCGATCAGGAGGTGGAGACCGTCTACATTCCGGAAGCGGACCGCGCTACCCTGTGCGTCTCCTCTCAGGTGGGCTGCGCCCTGGCGTGCACCTTCTGCTCCACCGCCCAGCAAGGCTTCAACCGCAACCTGAAAGTCTCCGAGATCATCGGCCAGGTGTGGCGTGCCGCCAAAGTGGTGGGCGGCAAGCGCCCCATCACCAACGTGGTGATGATGGGCATGGGTGAGCCGCTGCTCAACCTCGCCAACGTGGTACCCGCCATGAAGCTGATGATGGATGACTTCGGCTTCAGCATCTCCAAGCGCCGCGTCACTCTCTCCACCTCCGGTGTGGTGCCGGCGCTGGATATGCTGGGGGACCAGATCGACGTTGCCCTGGCCATCTCCCTGCATGCGCCGAACGATGCGCTTCGCTCCGAGATCATGCCGATCAACGACAAGTACAACATCGAGTCCTTCCTTGCCGGGGTACGCCGCTATCTGGCCAAGTCCAACGCCAACGGCGGCCGGGTGACCGTGGAGTATGTGCTGCTCGATCACATCAACGACGACATGCAGCATGCCCATGAGCTGGCCAAGGTCCTCAAGGAAACCCCTTGCAAGATCAACCTGATCCCGTTCAACCCCTTCCCGGGCAACCCGTTTGGCAAGCCGAGCAACAGCCGTATCGACCGTTTCTCCAAGGTGTTGATGGAATACGGCCTGACCGTCATCGTGCGCAAGACCCGTGGTGACGACATCGACGCCGCCTGTGGGCAGCTGGTGGGGGAGGTGATCGACCGCACCAAGCGCACCATGAAAAATCGGATGCAACAGGATGGGATTTCCGTCAAAATGGTTTAACTCCTAAGCCATTGTATAGACAGGAAATGGATATCCGTACATTGATCGTAGTGGCAGCGCTCTGTGCGCTGCCAGGCTGTGTCACAGAGACCACTTACGCTGGCCAGAATTCGACCCAGCGTGAAGTGGGTCCCGACCTCAAGGCTGCCGCCCAGACTCGTCTCGATCTGGGTATCCAGTATCTGCGCCAGGGCAATGCCGAGCAGGCCAAATTCAACCTCGACCGCGCCCTTCAGTACGATCCCAACAATCCTCAGGTCTACATCGGTTTTGCCTATTTCTATCAGCAGGTGTCGGATTTCAAGGCCGCCGAGGCGAGCTACAAGAAAGCGCTGGCCATGGATCCGTCCAATGCTGACGCGATGAACAACTATGGCGCCTTCCTCTGCAACCGTGGCCGCTTCGACGAAGCGGAAAAGGCGTTCTTGCAGGCCGTCAGCCAGCCCGATTACGTGAAGATCGCCGATACCTACGAGAATGCGGCGCTCTGCTCGATGCAAAATCACAGAAATGACAAGGCCGGCGAGTATTATCGTCTGGCCTTGGGGTATAATCCCCGCAATCCTAGGTTATTGCTGGACATGGCCGAGCTTTCCATGAAAGATGGCAAGCTTCCTGATGTCCAGTCTTACCTCGCGCGCTTTGCCGACGTGGCAGAGGAGAACGAGGAGAGCCTCTGGCTCCGGCTGCGGCTGGCCCAGGCCATGGACAAACCGGCATTACTTCACCAATTCGGGACTGAGCTGGTAAGGCAATATCCCACTTCGCAACAAGCCAAGCGTTACTTAGCCAATGACTACTGAACAGCCACACGATTTCCAAGACGACTCCCAGGCAGCGGGCCCAGGCCAGCTGCTGCGCAACGCCCGTGAACAGCTCGGCTGGACCCGGGAACAGGTTGCGTCCCGCATTCACCTTCGTCTGACCCTGATCGCCGCCATCGAAGCGGATACCTATGACAAGCACACGTCCCATACCTTCATTCGTGGCTATCTGCGGGCCTATGCCAAGCTCGTGGGCATTCCCGAGGAGACCATCCTCGCCGCCTACGAGAAGCTGGGACTGACTCCCCCCGACAACATCGACATGCAGAGCTTCTCCCGTCGCTCCCGCCAGCAGGCCAATGACAGCCGGCTCAAGGTGGTGACCTGGCTTGTGATCCTGGTGCTGATCGGGCTCTCCGTCGCCTGGTGGTGGCAGAGCACGGCGCGCCGCTCCGCCGGTGACGACGCCCTGGCGGCGACCGAGATGAGCGCGACCGTCAATACGCCGGAAGCGAATGTTGCCCCCGCCGTGGAGGTCGCCGAGCCCGTGCTGCCCGCAGCGTCCGATGCCGTGTCCACCCAGGTTGTGGTGAGCGGTGCCACCGCGACCCTGCCTGTGGTCGCTACGGATGCCAGCGCAGCCGTCCCGACGAACGTTTCCGGTGCGGTCTCGACTGCCGAGAGCACGACCACCGAGCCCGCCAAGGCGCCCCAGCTCAAGATGAGCTTCACCGCCGATTGCTGGCTGGACGTCAAGGATGCCAACGGCAAGACCCTGTTCAGCGGTCTGAAGAAGGCGAACGACGAACTGGTACTGGAAGGACCCGAGCCACTCAGATTCATCATTGGCGCGCCCATGGCGGTCAATCTCGAATATCAGGGCAAGTCCTTCGACATGAGCCGTTACAACAACGGCCGGACTGCCCGCTTCTCACTGCCGCAGGAGTAATCAGTCCGCCATGTCTGTTCACGAAAAGCCCGCACACGAATCACCCATCGTTCGTCGCAAATCCAGACAGATCATGGTCGGCAACGTGCCGGTTGGGGGCGATGCCCCCATCACGGTACAGACCATGACCAACACCAAGACCACTGACGTGGCCGCTACCGTCGAGCAGATCCAGCGGATCGAGCGGGTCGGCGCCGACATCGTCCGGGTCTCCGTCCCCACCATGGAGGCGGCGGAAGCGTTCAAGCTCATCAAGCAGCAGACCCGCATCCCCATCGTGGCCGACATCCACTTCGACTACCGCATCGCCCTCAAAGTGGCCGAGTACGGGGCCGACTGCCTGCGCATCAACCCGGGCAACATCGGCAACGAGGAGCGGGTGCGTGCGGTGGTGGATTGCGCCCGTCACTACAACATCCCCATCCGCATCGGCGTCAACGGCGGTTCCCTTGAGCGTGATCTCCAGGAGAAATACGGCGAGCCGACCCCGGAGGCGCTGCTGGAGTCCGCCATGCGCCACGTGGATTACCTGGATCGCCTCGACTTCCAGAACTTCAAGGTGAGCGTCAAGGCGTCCGATGTCTTCCTGGCGGTCGGTGCCTATCGCCTGCTGGCCAAGCAGATCGATCAACCCCTGCATCTGGGCATCACGGAAGCGGGCGGTTTTCGCGCCGGCGCGGTCAAGTCCGCCATCGGCCTTGGCATGTTGCTGAGCGAAGGGATTGGCGACACCCTGCGCATCTCCCTGGCCGCCGATCCGGTGGAAGAGGTGAAGGTGGGCTTCGACATCCTCAAATCCCTGCGCATCCGTTCCCGCGGCATCAACTTCATCGCCTGTCCCTCCTGCTCCCGTCAGGAGTTCGACGTCATCGGCACGGTCAATGCCCTGGAAGAGCGGCTCGAAGACATCATCACCCCGATGGATGTCTCCATCATCGGCTGTGTGGTGAACGGTCCGGGGGAGGCGCTGGTCTCCGATCTCGGCCTTGCGGGCGCCGCCAACAAGAGTGCCTTCTACGAGGGGGGTCAGCGGGTCGACCGGCTCGACAACAAGGATTTGATCCCGACCCTGGAGCGTCGCATCCGTGCCCGGGCTGCCATGCTGGATCCGGCCAACCAGATCCAGGTGGACAAAGGTTGAACCATGACGGGGCCACCTGGGGTGGCCCCGGCTTTAGGTTGTTGATTTTACATCCCGCATCCGGGCACCCGATTTTACCTCGGGGTCGAAAATCCCTATAATGCGGCCAAATTTTACCTCTTTTTCTCGAGTATCAACGTGGCAAAACAGATCCAAGCTATTCGCGGTATGAATGATTGCCTGCCGGAGCAGAGCCCGGTATGGCAGAAAGTAGAACAGATCCTGCGCCAGGTCGTTGCCAGCTATGGCTACAGCGAAGTGCGCATGCCCATCGTCGAGCAGACCCATCTGTTCAAGCGCGCCATCGGTGAAGTGACCGACGTGGTCGAAAAAGAGATGTACACCTTTGAAGACCGCAACGGCGACAGCCTGAGCCTGCGTCCGGAAGGGACCGCCAGTTGCGTGCGTGCCGGCATCGAGCACGGTCTGCTTTACAACCAGGAACGCCGGATGTGGTACATGGGCCCCATGTTCCGCCACGAGCGTCCCCAGAAAGGTCGCTATCGCCAGTTCCACCAGTTCGGGGTCGAGCTGTTCGGCATCAACGGGCCGGACATCGATGCCGAGCTCATCATGCTGACCCACCGCCTGTGGCGTCTGTTCGGCATCAGCGATCACGTCACCCTGCAGCTCAACACCCTCGGCCAGAGCAGCGAACGTGCCGCCTATCGCGATGCGCTGGTGGCCTATCTGGAACAGTACAAGAGCGAGCTGGACGAAGAGAGCCAGCGCCGCATGTACAGCAACCCCCTGCGGGTGCTCGACTCCAAGGACGAGAAAGTGCAGGCCATCCTGGCAGGTGCCCCCCGTCTGTTCGACCACCTGGGCGAAGAGAGCCTGGCTCACTTTGAAGGGCTCAAGCGCCTGCTCACGGCGGCCGGCATCCAGTTCGAGGTGAACGAGCGTCTGGTGCGCGGCCTCGACTACTACAACCTGACCGTGTTCGAGTGGGTGACCAACAGCCTGGGGGCCCAGGGCACCGTCTGTGCCGGTGGTCGCTACGACGGCCTGGTGGAGCAGCTCGGTGGCCAGCCGACGCCAGCGGTCGGGTTTGCCATGGGCATGGAGCGTCTGGTGCTGATGCTTGAAACCCTCGAACTCAATGCTGACATCCGCCCGGCGGTGGATGTCTATCTCTGCATGGTGGGTGAGGGGACCGAGCAGGCTGGTTTTGCCCTGGCAGAGCGCCTGCGCGATGCCCTGCCGGACTTGCGCCTCATGAGCCACTGCGGCGGCGGCAACTTCAAGAAACAACTCAAGCGTGCCGACAAGAGCGGCGCGGCCATTGCCCTGATCCTTGGGGAGACCGAGGTGCAAAGCGGGGAGATCACCATCAAATATCTGCGTGGCCAGGCCGAGCAACAGACCGTCTCGGTCGATGCCGCCATCGCCCTGCTGGCAGCGAAAGGAGAGTAAGCTGTGGAAGTGTATACCACTGAAGAACAACAGGTTGAGGTCATCAAGAGCTGGTGGAAAGAGAACGGTACCTCGGTGATCGCCGGGACCGTGATCGGTCTGGTCGGCCTCTTTGGCTGGCGCTACTACAACGAGATGCAGCAGAACAACCAGGAAGCCGCCTCCCAGGCTTACAACGAGATGACCGCCCAGCTCGCCAAGGGGGACGACGCCGCCCTGGAGCTGGCAAAGAGCTTCATTACCGCCCACAAGGGTGACGCCTATGCCGAGCTGGCCGCTCTGCAACTGGCTGCGGCCGCCGTCAAGGCGGGCAAGCTGGATCTGGCTGCCGAGCAGCTGACCCAGGTGGCCGCCAGTGGCGACGACAGCATCAAGCCTATCGCCGCCCTGCGTCTGGCCCGGGTCCTGAGCGATCAGGGCAAGGCAGACGAGGCCCTGGCCCAGCTTGGCAAGATCAACAACGACGCCTTCAAGGCCCAGGTGGCGGAAGTGCGCGGCGACATCCTGCAAAAGCAGGGCAAGGCCGAAGAAGCGCGCGATGCCTATCAGGCGGCGGCGGATGCCGGCGGCCTGCAGAGCAGCGCCGAACTCAAGCTGAAAATGGATGATCTGGCGCTGCCAGCCGTCACTGCGGGCGAGGCTCCGGATGCGTAATCTGTACAAGCGAATGGCGCTGGGGGTGGCTGTCTCCTTCGCCTTGCAGGGCTGCTCCCTGTTCAGTTCGGAAGAAGATCTCAACCCCATGGCGCCCCTGCCCAAGGTCGAGTCCGCGTTCACTGCCGATACCGCCTGGTCCTCCTCGGTCGGGGATGGCATCGGCGACTTCTACTCCCAGCTCAAGCCGGTGGTGGAAGAGGACCGCATCTATGCAGCGGCCCGCGATGGCGATGTGACCGCCTTCGAGCGCGAGAGCGGCAAGGAGCTGTGGAGCGTGGATCTGGCGGATCTGCCCATCAACGCCGACAAGCGCAGTGCCCGTCTCTCCGGTGGTCTGGTCTCCCGCTACGGCAAGCTGTTCCTCGGGTCCGAAAACGGGGTGGTCTACGCCCTGAACGAGGCCAACGGCGAAGTGCTGTGGCAGACCACGGTGCCGGGTGAAGTGGTGGCGAGCCCCGCCGTCGAGGATGGCCGCGTGGTGGTGCTGACCACCTCCGGTCGTCTGGTGGCGCTCGATACCGACGAGGGCAAGCTGCAGTGGACCCTGTCCGAAGAGCAGCCGCCCCTGACCCTGCGCAGTGCCGGCGCCCCCATCATCACCAACGGTGCCGTCATCTATGGTCGCGCCGATGGCAAGGTGGGCATCGCTCTGCTGAGCAACGGCCAGCCGGTGCGTCAATCCAAGGTGGCTGACCCGCGCGGCGCCACCGAACTGGATCGGATGGTGGACGTCGATGCCAGCCCGCTGATTGCCGGTGATGAGCTCTACGCCATCGCCTACAACGGCCAGTTGATGGCGCGCAAGCTGATGAGCGGCGACGAAGTGTGGAAGCGCAAGTATTCCGGTTATCGCGATATGGCGGTGACCGGCAATGCCATCGTGCTGACCGACAGCCGCAGCCATCTGTTTGCGGTCGATCGTCGCAACGGTCTCGAGCTGTGGTCCAACACCCAGCTGGAAAACCGCACTGTGACCGCCCCCGTCATCCTGGGTGACTATGTGGTGGTCGGCGATGTGGAAGGTTACCTGTATTGGCTGGACCGTACCGACGGGACCATCAAGGCCATGCAGCAGCTCGACAGCAGTGGTCTCTATGCCGCTCCGCTGGTGGAGGGTGACACCCTGTATGTGCAGAGCCGTGACGGCAAGTTGTACGCCCTCAAGCGTCCTTGATCGTCCGATAATGTGAATATCCGGCTCCTGGTCTTCGGACCCGGAGCCTTTGTCGTCTTGAGAATGAGGCTTTTATGACTCCTGTAGTTGCCCTGGTGGGCCGCCCCAACGTGGGGAAATCCACCCTGTTTAACCGCCTGACCCGTACCCGGGATGCCCTGGTTGCCGACTTCCCCGGCCTGACCCGGGACCGCAAATATGGCCAGGCGAAGCTGGGCGAGCTGGAATTTATCGTGGTCGATACCGGCGGTATCGATGGCACCGAGGAGGGGATCGAGCTGAAGATGGCCGAGCAGTCCCTGCTGGCCATCGAAGAGGCCGATGTGGTGCTCTTCATGGTGGATGCGCGCGCCGGTCTCACCGCGGCGGATCAGGCCATCGCCGAGCACCTGCGCAAGACCCACAAGAAGGTGTTTCTGGTGGCCAACAAGACCGACGGCATCGACGGTGACTCCGCGGTGTCCGAGTTCTACGGTCTGGCCCTGGGCGAGGTCTACCAGATGGCGGCCGCCCACGGCCGTGGCGTACTGAGCCTGCTGGAGCTGGCCTTGGCCCCCCACCTCGAGACTCTGGTCGGCTCTGCCACCGAGGCACAAGAGGAAGAGGAGCTGGAGGAGTTCGACGAAGAGGCCCTGCTGCGCATGGTGGCTGCCGGTGAGCTCGACACCCGGGAAGACACCAAGGAGACGCCGTTCGCCGACCTGCCCATCAAGTTCGCCATCGTCGGTCGTCCCAACGTTGGCAAATCCACCCTGACCAACCGCATGCTGGGTGAAGATCGGGTCATCGTCTACGACATGCCGGGTACCACCCGCGACTCCGTCTACATCCCCATGGAGCGCGACGATCAGAAATACGTGGTCATCGACACCGCCGGCGTGCGTCGCCGTGGCAAGGTGCACGAGACGGTGGAGAAGTTCTCCGTCATCAAGACGCTCAAGGCGATTGAAGATGCCAACGTCTGCCTGCTGGTCATTGACGCCCGGGAGACCATCACCGATCAGGACTTGAGCATCCTCGGCTTCGTGCTCAACAGCGGCCGCTCCGTGGTACTGGTGGTCAACAAGTGGGACGGTCTGGATCAGAAGGTGAAAGAGGACGTCAAGAACGAGCTGGACAGACGTCTGGGCTTCATCGACTTCGCCCGGGTGCACTTCATCTCCGCCCTGCACGGCAGTGGCGTCGGTCACCTGTTCGAATCCATCAACGAGGCTTACGAGTCCGCGACCCGCCGCACCAGCACCGCCATGCTGACCCGCATCATGCAGATGGCCCAGGAAGATCACCAGCCGCCCATGGTGAACGGTCGCCGGGTCAAGCTGAAGTATGCCCACGCCGGTGGTTACAACCCGCCGCGCATCGTGATCCACGGCAACCAGCTCAACGACCTGCCGGACTCCTACAAGCGCTACCTCATCAACTACTTCCGCAAGTCGTTGAAGATCATGGGGACGCCGATCCGGGTGGAGTTCCAGGAGTCGGTCAACCCGTTCGAGGGCAAGAAGAACACCCTGACCCTGAGCCAGGAGCGCCAGCGCAAGCGCCTGCTCAAGGCCAAAGCGAAGAAATAAAGCCCTGCGGCTGCCCTTACCGGCAGCCGTTTTTCTTGGTGGCCCTCCTCAGGGCAGACA
The DNA here is from genome assembly GCF_040908115.1 of Aeromonas sp. R7-1. Lineage (NCBI taxonomy): Bacteria > Pseudomonadati > Pseudomonadota > Gammaproteobacteria > Aeromonadales > Aeromonadaceae > Aeromonas > Aeromonas sp. R7-1. The sequence goes on from NZ_JBFODD010000053.1 coordinate 159,985, forward strand.
AACCGGGGGAGGGGCTGCGGGTAATGCCGGTGCACAGTGACGTAAAGAGGAGAAGAGAATGAACACGCTGACCTGCCCTGCCTGTCAGGGCGAACTGGACAGCCGCAGCCGCGAGACGACGTGTGGCCAGTGTCAGGCCCGTTATCGCATCCGGGCCCTGTGTCCTGCCTGCGGGCAGGAGCTGGAGCGGCTTCGGGCTTGCGGCGCGGTGGATTATTTTTGCAACCACTGCAACACCCTGGTCTCCAAACGCACCGTTCTGTTTGAGGTGCAGCCTGACAAGGCATAAAAAAACCCGGCTGATGCCGGGTTTATACTGTGTGCTCCGCTATCAGCAGCGTGAAGGAGCGGTTTCTGTGCCAGATCTTGCGTTTCATGTCGGCCAGCTTGAGCTTGCGTCTCGGGCTCCAGGCACATTTGGTTTTTCGGGCCAACATGGCTCTTCTGCGTGCTCGCATCCTGTTCTCCTCCCTGGTCTTGCGTGGGGCCGAAAGGGCCCTTGGCAGGAACTGCAACGCAATGAATACATTGCAATAAGTTCGCTCCAGCGCCCTTCGTATACCCAAGGATGGTAACAGAGAACAGGGCAGGAAAACACACCCCCGGCGAGGCTAGGGGGTGATGATCTGTTTGACCACTTCGGCGATGATGGCCGGACGCTGTGCCGGCACGTCCGGCTCGCTGCTGTCGTCCTCGTCCAGCTCCTCCCGACGATGGGCCTTCTGCTGTTCGTTGTCGAGCCAGAGCAGGCTCTGGTAGTACTGGCGCACGTTGTTGACATAGTTGCGCGCCTCGCCGCCACGGGCATAGCCATAGCGTACCTTGCGATGCCAGCGTGACTGCTGCAGCAGCGGCAACACCTCTTTCACGTCGCTCCAGGCGTCCGGGTTCTTGCCCAGCTCTTTGGTCAGGCGGCGGGCATCCATCATGTGGCCGTAGCCGATGTTGTAGGCGGTGAGGGCAAACCACACTTTCTCGTCCGCCGGGACCGAGTCGGGCACCTTCGCCATCATCTCCTGCAGGTAGCGGGCGCCCCCCTTGATGCTCTCTTCCGGGTGGGTGCGATCGTTTACCCCCATCGCCTTGGCGGTCGGACCGGTGAGCATCATCATGCCGCGCACCCCGGTGTAGGAGCGTGCCTGGGGATCCCAGTGGGATTCCTGATAGCTGATGGCGGCCAGCAGCCGCCAGTCGATATCCTTGGCGTGGGTCTGGAACAGCGCCTGGTACTTGGGCAGCAGGCTCTTGGCCCGTTGCAGGAAGGTACGGGTGTCGACGAAGTCGAAGTTCTGCACGTGGCCGAAGTACTTCTCGTCGAGCTTGGCGATGGCGCCATCCATGAAGCGCTGACCGAAGAAGTCGATGATGCTGGCGTAGAGGCTGTCGTCGGGCAGCTTGGTCATGGCCCAGGCCACGGTCTGCTTGCTGGCGAGGGTCAAGCCTTCGGTGAGTTCGGGGTAGTAGCGCTGGGTACGGGCCAGTATGGTGTCCTGCACCACCGTGTAGTCCACCTTGCCGTCGGCGACCTGCTTGAGCAGCTCCTCCACGTCCGCATCCCGATTGGTGCTCCACTTCAGGTTGGGGTACTGCTTGGCCAGCTCCTTCATCAGGTCCTCGCCGGTAGAGCCCGCCGGCACCACTATGTTGCCCTTGATGTCACCGAGGTTCTTGGGCCTGGAGGAGCCGTTGCGATAGACCAGCTTGGGGGAGACCTGGTAGAAGCCAGGGCCGAAGCGGAACAGCTTGCGCCGCTCCGGGGTCACGACGATGGCGGCGGCGGCGAGATCCAGCTTGCCCTTTTGCAGTTGCTCGACCAGCTCGGCGGTGCTGTAGGCCGGTACTATGGTCAGCTTGACCCCCAGCCAGTCGGCGTAAAGCTGCGCCAGCTCGTAGTCGAACCCCAGTGCGGTGTCGTCACGCTGGTAATAGGAAGTGGGGCCATAGAGGGTGCCAACCCGGATCTCGCCTCGCTGGCGGATCTGCTCCAGTTGGCTGGAGGGGTGGTAGAAGTCGCAACCGGCCAGGGCCAGCGTCAACATCATCCCGATGAACAGTCGAAAAATGCAGCGCAAGTAGGTGAGTACCCTTGTTGAAAAAATCGGCATTTGTCAAAAAAGAGGCACCTTTATACCAGAGAGTATGAAGGGAGTCACACCGCGCGAGATGAGAAAAACGTTTGTTCAGGATGGGCCTGATCCCTATAATACGCGCGTCTCAAATCCCCCCACACTCTAAAACTTGGTGAGAAAGGTATATGGAAATCTTGCGTGGTGCCCCAGCACTGTCTGAGTTTCGTGTCCACAAGCTGCTGCAGAGCTGCGCACAGAGAGGAGTAGAGATAGCAAGCGTCTATGCGGAATACGTGCATTTTGCCGAGCTGACGAGCCCGCTGTCGCCCCCCGAGCGAGCGACCTTGGGCCAGCTTCTGCGCTACGGCCCGACCATCCCGGAACACACCCCCAGCGGTCAGCTGTTCCTCGTTACCCCCCGCCCCGGCACTATCTCCCCCTGGTCTTCCAAAGCAACCGACATCGCCCACAACTGCGGCCTGAAACAGGTCAAGCGGCTGGAGCGCGGCATTGCCTATTACGTGCAGGCCAAGGGTGAGCTGAGCGTGGCCCAGCGCAGCGAGATCGCGGCCCTGCTGCACGATCGCATGATGGAAGTGGTCTTTGCCGAGATGAACGAGGCCGCCGCCCTGTTTGCTCACCACGAGCCGCGCCCCTTTACCCAGGTAGATGTGCTGGGTGGTGGTCGCGCCGCCCTGGAAGAGGCCAACGTGACCCTGGGTCTGGCCCTGGCCGATGACGAAATAGATTACCTGGTGACCAACTTCACCCGGTTGGGTCGCAATCCCAACGACATCGAGCTCTACATGTTTGCCCAGGCGAACTCCGAGCACTGCCGTCACAAGATCTTCAACGCCGACTGGACCATCGACGGGCAGCAGCAGCCCAAGTCGCTGTTCAAGATGATCAAGAACACCTTCGAGCAGACGCCGGATCATGTCCTGTCTGCCTACAAAGACAACGCCGCGGTGATGGAAGGCAGCCAGGGTGGCCGCTTCTTCCCGAGCCCCGCCAACGGTGAGTACCAGTATCACCAGGAGCGCGTCGACATCCTGATGAAGGTGGAGACCCACAACCACCCGACCGCCATCTCTCCCTTCCCGGGTGCCGCCACCGGCTCCGGCGGCGAAATCCGCGACGAGGGTGCGACAGGCCGTGGCGCCAAACCCAAGGCGGGCCTGGTGGGCTTCTCCGTCTCCAACCTGCGCATCCCCGGTTTCGAGCAGCCCTGGGAGCAGGACTTCGGCAAGCCGAGCCGCATCGTCAGCGCCTTTGACATCATGCAGGAAGGGCCCCTTGGCGGCGCCGCCTTCAACAACGAATTCGGTCGCCCTGCCATCCTGGGTTACTTCCGTACCTTCGAAGAGCAGGTGCCGAGCCACAACGGCGTCGAGGTGCGCGGCTACCACAAGCCCATCATGCTGGCGGGTGGTATCGGCAACATCCGCAGCGAGCACGTTCAGAAAGGGGAGATCCCGGTGGGGGCGGCCCTCATCGTGCTGGGTGGTCCGGCCATGAACATCGGCCTGGGTGGCGGCGCAGCCTCCTCCATGGCTTCCGGTCAGTCTGCCGAAGATCTCGACTTCGCCTCCGTGCAGCGTGACAACCCCGAGATGGAGCGTCGTTGCCAGGAAGTGATTGACCGCTGCTGGCAACTGGGGGACGACAACCCCATTGTCTTCATCCACGACGTGGGCGCCGGTGGGCTCTCCAACGCCATGCCGGAGCTGGTGAGCGACGGGGAGCGCGGTGGTCGCTTCGACTTGCGTGCCATTCCGAACGACGAGCCGGGCATGAGCCCGCTGGAAGTCTGGTGCAACGAATCCCAGGAGCGCTATGTGCTGGCCGTGGCCCAGGACAAGCTGCCTCTGTTCAAGGCCTTGTGCGAGCGCGAACGCGCCCCCTATGCCGTCATCGGCACCGCCACCGAAGAGAAGCATCTCACTCTCTCTGATGATCACTTTGACAACCAGCCCATCGATCTGCCGCTGGACGTGCTGCTTGGCAAGGCGCCCAAGATGCACCGCGACGTGCAGAGCCTGCCCGCCCAGGGCAAGGCGCTGCAACTGGACGGCATCACCCTCAGCGACGCCGCCGAGCGCGTGCTGCGCCTGCCGACCGTGGCGGAGAAGTCCTTCCTCATCACCATCGGCGATCGCACCGTAACGGGCCTCGTCAACCGCGACCAGATGGTCGGCCCCTGGCAGATCCCGGTGGCTGACTGCGCCGTCACCGCCGCGACCTACGACAGCTACCACGGTGAAGCCATGTCCATGGGCGAGCGCACCCCGGTGGCGCTGCTCTCTCATGCCGCCTCCGCCCGCATGGCGGTGGCCGAGGCCCTGACCAACCTGGCACCGGCCAATATCGGCTCCCTCAAGCGGGTCAAGCTCTCCGCCAACTGGATGTCCGCAGCCGGGCACCCGGGGGAAGATGCGGGTCTCTACGAAGCCGTGAAAGCGGTGGGCGAAGAGCTCTGCCCGGCCCTTGGCATCACCATCCCGGTGGGCAAGGACTCCATGTCCATGAAGACCCGCTGGCAGCAGGACGGCGAGGAGCGCAGCGTCACCTCGCCGCTCTCCCTGCTCATCTCGGCGTTTGCCCGGGTCGAGGACGTGCGCAATACCGTGACGCCGCAACTGCGTACCGATCTCGGTGAGACTGACCTTATCCTGATCGACCTTGGCAACGGCAAGCAGCGCCTCGGCGCCTCCGCCCTGGCCCAGGTCTATCGCCAGCTTGGGCAAAGCGCCCCGGATCTGGACAACCCGGTCCAGCTCAAGGGCTTCTTCAACGCCATCCAGGCGCTGGTGGCGGATCGCAAGCTGATTGCCTACCACGACCGCTCCGACGGCGGCCTCTTCGTCACCCTGACCGAGATGGCGTTTGCCGGTCACTGCGGCCTCGACATCCAGCTCGATCGCGTGGGTGGCGACCTGCTGCCGGCCCTGTTCAACGAGGAGCTGGGTGCCGTCATCCAGGTTCGTCGCGAAGACAAGGAAGCGGTGCTGACCCTGCTGGCCGGTCACGGTCTGGCAGCCTGCTCCCACGTGCTGGGCACGGTGCGCGAAGACGACCTCATCCTGTTCCAGCGCGCCGGCAGCGAGGTTTATCGCGCTAGCCGCACCGCCCTTCGCACCATCTGGGGCGAGACCAGCTGGCAGATGCAGCGCCTGCGGGACAACCCGGAGTGCGCCGATCAGGAGCATGCCGCCCGCCAGGACGCCACTGATCCGGGTCTGCAGGCCAGGCTCACCTATAACCCGTCCGACGACGTGGCCGCGCCCTATATCGCTCGCGGGGTTTCTCCCCGTCTGGCGGTGCTGCGCGAGCAGGGGGTCAACTCCCACGTGGAGATGGCGGCCGCCTTTGACCGCGCCGGCTTCACCGCTGTCGACGTGCACATGAGCGACATCCTCGAGGGGCGTATCAAGCTGGAAGATTTCCAGACCCTGGTGGCCTGTGGCGGCTTCTCCTACGGCGACGTGCTGGGGGCGGGGGAAGGCTGGGCCAAGTCCATCCTGTTCAACGACAACGCCCGTGAGCAGTTCCAGCGCTTCTTCGAGCGCGGCGATACCCTCTCCCTGGGGGTGTGCAACGGCTGCCAGATGATGTCCAACCTGCGTGACCTCATCCCGGGGGCGGATCTCTGGCCGCGCTTCGTGCGCAACCGCTCCGAGCGCTTCGAGGCGCGCTTCAGCCTGGTGGAAGTGCAGGACTCCCCGTCCGCCTTCTTCGCCGGGATGGCGGGCTCCGTGATGCCGATTGCCGTCTCCCACGGGGAAGGGCGCGTGGAAGTGCGCGATGCCGCTCACCTGGCTGCGCTGCAACAGAGCGGTCTGGTGGGGCTGCGTTTCGTGGACAACCGCGGCAACGTCACCGTGCAATACCCGGCCAACCCCAACGGCTCCCCTGACGGTATCACCGCGGTGACCAGTGCGGACGGCCGCGCCACCATCATGATGCCGCACCCGGAGCGGGTGTTCCGCACCGTGGCCAACTCCTGGCACCCGGACAACTGGGGTGAGGATGGCGCCTGGATGCGCATGTTCAGAAACGCGAGAGTCCGTCTGGGCTAAGCGCCAGCAAGAAACCAAAAACCGGCCCTTGTGGCCGGTTTTTTTATGGGCGTGGATCTGAGAATAGGGAGGGCAGGAGGAGACGAGCACGATGGGGGCGAGGCCGTCTTCAGCTCGCTGCTCCGCCAGCCGCTTGCTGGAGGATAGGGGATGGATTGAGGGGAGGGATCTGGTATCGCCTGCCAGACGGGCAAGCCGGAGCGGGCCTTGGCGGACATAAAAAAACCGGCCACGGAGGCCGGTTTTGCTGTGTGAGCTGAACCTGAGGCTAGCGCAGCACCACGTGCTGGAAGCCCTGCACCAGGCTGATGACAGGCTGGGGGTAGATGCCGAGCAATACCACCAGAATGGCGGAGAGCAGCACCACCAAGCCCCCGGAGGAGAAGGCCCAGTCGGCCCTGGCATCGCGCAGTTGCATGCCGGGTTCACGCAGGTAGAGGGTGACCATGACCCGCAGGTAGTAGTAGAGCCCCAGGGCACTGCCGAGCACGATGGCGCCACTGAGCCACCACAGCTTGGCATCGACGGTGACACCGATGAGGTAGAACTTGCCGATGAAGCCCAGCGTCATGGGGATACCCGCGAGGGAGAGCATCATCACCGTCATCACGGCCGTCAGATAGGGGCGCTTCCAGAACAGACCGCGATAACTGTGCAGGGAGTCCGCATCCTTGCCGCGATAGGGGCTGGACATCATGCTGATGACGCCGAAGGCCCCCAGGCTGGTGAACAGGTACATCAGCAGGTAGACACCCGCCGCTTCCACCGGCATCTCGCCGAGGCGGCTTGCCACCACCACTGCCAGCAGATAGCCGAAGTGAGAGATGGAGGAGTAACCCATCATCCGCTTGATGTTGGTCTGGATCAGCGCCAGGAGGTTGCCGACCACGATGGAGATGACTGCCATGGCCGCCAGCAGCCAGTGGATCATGGGATCCGAGGTGGCGGGTACCGCCAGGTAGAAGCGCAGCAGCACGCAGAACACGGCTATCTTGCTCACGGTGGCGAGGAAGGTGGCCACCGGTGCCGGCGCCCCTTCATAGACGTCCGGGGTCCAGAGGTGGAAGGGGGCGAGGGACAGCTTGAACGCAAAGCCGACCAGCATCAGGCCAAAGCCCCCCATCAGCAGCGGATGGTGAGCCGGGCTCTGGGCCAGGGTCACACCGAGATCGCTGAAGCTCAGGCTTCCGGCCTGGGCGTAGAGCAGTGCCATGCCGAACAGCAGGAAGGCGGTGGCACTGGCGGAGAGCACCATGTACTTGATGCTGGCTTCCAGCGAGTGCCGCTCGCGATAGGCATACCCCACCAGACCGAACATGGGCAGGGTCAGCATCTCGATCCCGATGAAGAGCGAGGCGAGGTGACGGGAGGCCGCCAGCACCAGACCACCGGCGGTGGCGATGAGCAGCAGCAGGTAGAACTCTTCCCGGTTGTCCGGATAGCCCTTGAGCCAGGTGCGACCGAAGGTGCAGGTGGCCAGGGCCCCGATGAGCACCAGCCCCATGTAGAAGACCGCGTAAGCGTCCACTTGCAGCAGGGGAGTGACCCCCTGATCCCCCTGGGCCATCACGATGGGCAGGGAGAAGAGCGCGAGGTTGAGGCCGATGATGGTGACCACGAAGGCGGTGTCGTCACAGCGCTTCCAGGCGATGGCCAGCATCAGGGCCACCATGGCCCCCGTGGTCAGCAACAGGGGCAGCAGGGCCAGCAGTTGAGAAACAGTAAACGTCATGACAGTGCTCCCGACATGGACAAGGAAGGCGAAAGAGAAAGCATCATTGCAGCGCCCCCGTGCCCGGCAGCGCGTACCAGTGCAGCACGCTCAGGAGGCTGCTGCTGGCGGTGTCGAGCACCGGCTGGGGATAGAGACCGAGCAGCACCAAGAGGCCGGCGATGGTCAGCATCATGGTGAGTTCCCGGGTATCGAGCCCCTTGAGCATGCTCTCCTCCCGGGGCGTCCCGAAGCAGGCCCGTTGCAGCATGATGAGGGAGTAGACCGAGGCCAGCACCAGCCCGAAGGTGGCGATGACGGTGATGACGGGGGCCACCTGGAAGCTGCCGATGAGGATCAGGAACTCGCCGACGAAGTTGCCGGTCCCCGGCATCCCGAGGGATGCAACGGAGAAGAACAGCATCACGCCGGGCAGGTAGCGCAGCCGTCCCCAGAGACCGCCCATCTGGCGCAGATCCCGGGTGTGCAGACGCTCGTAGAGCTGACCGCACAGGATGAAGAGGCCAGCGGCCGAGAGCCCGTGGGCAATCATCTGTACTACTGCCCCTTGCAGGGCCAGCTCGCTGCCCGAGTAGATGGCGATCATCACGAAGCCCATGTGGGAGATGCTGGTGTAGGCAACCAGCCGCTTGATGTCGGTCTGGGCAAAGGCCAGCAGGGCGCCATAGACGATGCCGATGAGGCCGAGCACCATGGCGTAGGGGGCAAACTCGGCGGACGCCTCGGGGAAGAGCGGCAGGGTAAAGCGCAGCAGGCCGTAGGCCGCGGTTTTCAGCAAGATGCCCGCGAGATCCACGGAGCCTGCGGTGGGCGCCTGGCTGTGGGCATCAGGGAGCCAGCCATGGAGCGGCACCAGGGGCATCTTGACCGCGAAGGCGATGAAGAAGCCCAGCATCAGCAGCCACTGTACCGTGCTGCTCATGGGGGTGTTGAGCAGTTCCTGATAGTTGAAGGTGAAGACTCCGGTGGCGGCGTGGTGGGTCAGTACCAGGCCCAGGATGGCCACCAGCATGATGAGGCCGCTCGCCTGGGTGTAGATGAAGAACTTGGTGGCGGCGTTGATGCGCGACTTGCCATCGGTGACCGAGTGGCCCCAGAGCGCGATCAGGAAGTACATCGGCACCAGCATCATCTCCCAGAAGAAGAAGAAGAGGAACAGATCCACCGCCATGAAGACGCCGAGCACGCCCCCCAGGATCCACAGCAGGTTGAGGTGGAAGAAGCCGATGCGCTGGACGATCTCCTTCCAGGAACAGAGGATGGCCAGCACGCCGATGAAGCTGGTGAGGATCACCATCAGGAGCGACAGCCCGTCCACGGCGAGGTGCAGGGAGATGCCGAAGCGGGGGATCCAGGGTTGTTGCCACTCGGCTGCCCAGACGGGGAGGCCGGGGTTGGCGAGGGTGAAGTCACCACCGAGCCAGATGGCGCTGGAGAGCACCAGACAGGCGCTCATGGAGGCGAGGGCCACCCAGCGGACAAACTGTCCGCCGAGCCGCTCCATCTGCCAGCAGAGCAAGCCGCCGATGAAGGGAATTAGCAAGATCCAGAGTAAGGTCACGATATCAGCTCTCATCTAGGTTCTAGTCGGGCAGGCGCTGAGCCTGCCACACAATATTGGGCTCATGGATCAGCCGAGCAGCAGCAGGGCCAGGATCAGGGCGGCGCCCATCCCCATGGAGGCCGCGTACCAGCGCAACTTGCCGGAGACGGTCCAGGCCAGCAGCTGATGCCCCCCCTGGGCCAGCACGGCGGGCAGGTTCATCATCCTGTCCAGCGGATCCTTGCCGAGCAGGCGAGTCGCCAGCAGGTAGGGCTTGACCCAAATCAGGTCATAAAGCCAGTCAAAGCCCCAGGCATTGAACCAGAGGGTGGACAGAGCCCGCCCCGGCGCACTCTGTGCGATCCCCTTCGCCAGGCGACGTTCGCCGAGGAAGAGGAAGGCGGCCAGCGCAATGCCTGCCACGGCGATGACGCCGGAGAGGATCTCGAGGCCATGGCGTCCCTCTTCGATGTGATCCCCGGGGCCGGCCGGCAGCACTCCTGCCAGCGGTGGCACGATGAGGGCGCCGACTCCGGTGGAGAGCACCAGCAGCACCAGCAGTGGCAAATGGTGGGCCAGGCCGTGTCCGGCGTGAGCCTGGGTCTGCTCCTTGCCGTGGAAGGCGATGAAGATGAGGCGGAAGGTGTAGAGGGAGGTGAGGAAGGCACCACCCAGACCGGCCCACAGCAGGGCGCTCTGGCCGCTGGCCTGCACCTGCCAGAGGATGGCGTCTTTACTGTAGAAACCGGCGGTCACCAGCGGCAGCGCGGCCAGGGCCGAGCCCCCCACCAGGAAGCAGGCATAGACCAGTGGCAGCGATTTGCGCAGCCCCCCCATCTTGAAGATGTTCTGCTCGTGGTGGGTCGCAACAATGACGGCCCCGGCGGAGAGGAACAACAGCGCCTTGAAGAAGGCGTGGGTCATCAAGTGGAAGATGGCCCCTTCCCAGGCGCCGACCCCCAGGGCCAGGAACATGTAGCCTATCTGGCTCATGGTGGAGTAGGCCAGGATCCGCTTGATGTCGGTCTGCACCAGCGCCGCAAAGCCTGCCAGCACTAGCGTGATGGCACCGACCAGCGCCACCAGATGGAGGATCTCCGGGGCCAGCAGGAAGAGGCCGTGGGTGCGGGCTATCAGGTAGACGCCGGCAGTCACCATGGTGGCCGCGTGGATCAGCGCCGAAACCGGGGTCGGACCCGCCATGGCGTCCGCCAGCCAGGTCTGCAGCGGCAGCTGGGCTGACTTGCCGACCGCGCCGCCGAGCAGCATCAGGCAGGCAAACGACAGGGCAGGGGAGCCGTCGGCAAACATCGCAGGGGCGCGCACCAGCAGCTCGTGAATGTTGAGGGTGCCGAGCTCGCGGTAGAGCACGAAGAGCCCGATGGCGAGGAAGACGTCGCCGACCCGGGTCACCACGAACGCCTTGAGGGCGGCGGCGCCGTTGTTGCGATCCTTGTAGTAGAAGCCGATCAGCAGGTAGCTGCACAGCCCCACTCCTTCCCAGCCCAGATAGACGAACAGCAGGTCATCGGCCAGCACCAGGAACAGCATGCTGGCGATGAAGAGGTTGGTGTAGGTGAAGAAGCGCGAATACCCCTCTTCCCCGCGCATGTACCAGGAGGCGAACAGGTGGATGAAGAAGCCCACCCCGGTCACGACCCCCAGCATGGTCAGCGACAGCCCATCCAGGGAGAGACGGAAGGCGGGCTGGAACTCGCCCACCGTCATCCACTGCCACAGGGTCTGGGTATAGACGCCGCCTTCCGGCATGGTATTGAGAAAATCGATGCCGACCCACAGGGTAGTGAGGGCCGAGAGACCGATGCTGCCGACACCGATGAGCGCCGAGGTGCGCTCGCCGAGGCGGCCGAGGGAGAAGGCCAGCAGCAGCCATCCCAGCAGCGGGAACAGGAAAGTCAGATATAGGAGGCTCATCCGCGCATCTCGCTCACAGTGTCCACGTTCAGGGTGTGGTAACGACGATAGAGCAGCAGTAACAGGGCGAGGCCGATACTGGCCTCCGCTGCCGCCAGAGAAATCACCAGTATGTACATGATCTGGCCGTCGGCCTGGGCCCAGCGGCTACCCGCCACCACGAACGCCAGGGCGGACGCGTTCATCATGATTTCGATACTCATGAGGATAAACAACAGGTTGCGGCGTATCAGCAGGCCGCACAGGCCGATGGCAAACAAAATGGCCGCCAGCAGGAGGCCGTGCTCCATGGGAATTCCACTCATCGCCATGCTCCTTGTGCTTGCTGGATGGAAAGGGGGCGGGCTGCCGGCAGCGAGCCATGCATCACCACGGGGATGTCGCTCATTGCTGACCTCCTTCCTGTGTGGTGCGAGGCACGGAGAGCACTTCCCCGCTCTTGTCCTCGCGGCCCAGGTGATAGGCGGTGACCAGACCCGCCAGCAGCAGGATGGAGGCGAGCTCCACCGCCAGCACATAGGGGCCGAACAGGGCAATACCGACCTCCTTGGCGCTGACCTCGGTCAGACCCAGTTCACCGCCGGTCACGCCGAGAATGCCGTGGGCCAGAAAGCCCAGCAAAATGAGGGAGAGCAGGGCCGGGCCACCCCAGGTCATCGGGGTGAGCCACTTCTTCTCCTGATCCTGGGCGCTCCCCAGGTTCAGCATCATCACCACGAACACGAACAGCACCATGATGGCGCCAGCGTAGACGATCACCTGCAGGGCCCCCGCAAAGGCGGCGCCCAGGCAGAAGAAGATCATGGCCACGGCGATGAGGGAGATGATGAGATTGAGCAGCGCATGCATGGGGTTGCTGGTGCTGATCACCCGCAGCGTGCTGTAAACGGCGACCAGGGCCGCGGCATAGAATGCCAGTTCCATGATTGACTCCTAGGGCAGCAGGCTCTTGACATCGATGGGCTTGGCTTCGTTCTCGGCATCCCCTTTGGGTTTGCCGTCGATGGCCATCCCGCTCATGCGGTAGAAGTTGTAGTCCGGGTATTTGCCGGGGCCGCTTATCAGCAGATCTTCCTTCTCGTACACCAGATCCTGGCGACGATACTCCCCCATCTCGAAATCCGGCGTCAGCTGGATGGCGGTGGTGGGGCAGGCCTCCTCGCACAGGCCGCAGAAGATGCAGCGGGAGAAGTTGATGCGAAAGAACTCCGGGTACCAGCGACCATCTTCCCGCTCCGACTTCTGCAAGGAGATGCAACCGACCGGGCAGGCGACCGCACACAGGTTGCACGCCACGCAGCGTTCGTCCCCATCGGGATCCCGGGTCAGTACGATGCGACCGCGAAAACGGGGGGCGGCGTAGACCGGCTGCTCCGGGTAGCTCAAGGTTTCACGGGGGCGCCAGGCATGGGAGAAGACCATCCCAAGACTGCGCAACTGGGTGCCAACACCCTTGATAATGCTCGTAATTTTCATAGGTGCCTCACTGCACATTTATCAGCACTGGCGTCTGGGCGTTTCCTTGCCGCAGACCGCCGAATCATCGTCATGTCCATCTCGTTTTGCTTACGCATTCATCAGCACCACGGCAGCGGTGACCAGCATGTTGAGCAGGGTCAGGGGCAGGCACACTTTCCAGCCAAAGGACATCACCTGGTCGAAGCGCGGGCGGGGCAGGGAGGCCCGCAGCAGGATGAAGAACACCATGAAACAGGCGGTCTTCAGGGCGAACCAGATGAAGGGCGGCAGCCAGGGGCCGTGCCAGCCACCGAAGAAGAGGGTCACGATGAGGGAAGAGATCAGCACGATGCCGATGTACTCGCCCACGAAGAAGAGACCCCACTTCATGCCCGCGTACTCGATGTGATAACCGTCGGCGAGCTCCTGCTCGGCCTCCGGCTGGTCAAACGGGTGGCGGTGGGTGACGGCGACCCCGGCAAACAGGAAGGTGACGAAGCCCAGGATCTGGGGGATCACGTTCCACATGCCGGCCTGGGCCTCGACGATGTCACGCAGGTTGAAACTGCCGGTCTGGATGACGATGCCCATGAGCGAGAGGCCAAGGAACACCTCGTAGGAGAGGGTCTGGGCCGAGGCGCGCAGGCTGCCGAGCAGGGAGTACTTGTTGTTGCTCGACCAGCCGGCGAACAGCACGGCATAGACCGCCAGCCCGGCGATCGCCAGGATATAGAGCAGCCCCACGTTGAGATCCGCCACGCCCCAGGTGGGGGTGATGGGCACCACCGCAAACGCCAGGATGAAGGCGGTGAAGGCGATGATGGGGGCCAGCACGAAGATCCGGCGATCCGCAAAGGGCGGGATCCAGTCCTCCTTGAAGAACATCTTGACCATGTCGGCGGCCAGTTGCAGCAGGCCGAAGGGGCCAACCCGGTTGGGGCCGTAACGGTCCTGCCACAGTGCCAGCAGTCGGCGCTCGATGAAGCTCATGAAGGCACCAGCCCCCACGATCCCCACGAGCACGACCAGGGCCTTGCCGACCTCGATCAGCAGATCCATCAGAGAGTCGCTCATGCGATGACCTCCTGCAGGTTATCGATCAGGGCGTGGTGCAGGGCGGTCGGCAGGCCGTTCACCCCGAGTGGTAACCCTGCCAGGCCCGGAGCCAGCGCATCGCTCAGGCGCAGACGCAGGCGCCAGTGGTTGCCACCCCAGGAGAAGGCCACCAGCGCGTCAGGGGACAGTGCCAGGCGCGCGGCATCCGCCGGGTTCAGTACCAGGGTGGGTTCCCCCATGCGAGCCTGGATGACCGGGCTTCTGGCGGAGAGCTCCTCGCCACCGAACAGCTGGTCATAGCTCACCACCTGCAGGGATGCGGCGGGCTGGAAGGGGGCCGGGATGGCGCCAAACCAGCCCAGGTTGCCTTCGCCCGGCTCCAGCAGGCGGCGACCGGGATCCCCGGCACGCAGGTTGCCACCCACCTCGTCCTGGAACTTGTTCCAGGCGGAGGGGGAGTTCCAGCCCGGCGCCCAGGCAAACGGTACCTGGGAGAGGGGCTGGCGGGCACCGGCGTAGCCTTCCATGGAGAAGGCGAACGGCGAATCGGGATCCTGGGCGACTCTGGGCTCGCTCACGTTCTGGTTCGCCAGCATGGAGGTGCGACCACTGTAGCGGTGCGGCTCCCGGGCGAGCTTCATGCCGCGAATGCGCAGGCCGGCGTTGGGTGCAGCTTCACCCATGGTGGTGAGCAGCGGGGCGCTGGCGGCACAATCGCGACTCACATCGTCGAAGGTGCTCCAGCGAACCGAACGCGGTTGCTGGCTCCCTTGCAGGGCATCCAGCCAGCGCCAGCTTTCGCGCACCTGGATATCGGCGTTGTAGAAGGCGGGAGCATAGACCTGGAAGAAGCGCTGGGCGCGGCCTTCCATGTTGACCAGGGTGCCATCGCCTTCGGCAAAACTGGCGGCAGGCAGCACCAGATCCGCCTTCTTCGCGGTGGCCGTCTCCTGATGGTCGATGACCAGCAGGTGTTGCAGGCGATCCAGGGCGGCGTCCACTCGGCTGCGGGGGGCTCGGCGGTAGAGGTCGTTCTCAAGAACGACCAGGGCAAGCCTCTCTTCCCCTTCCATGCGCTCGAGGGCTGCCTCCAGCGGGGCGGCATGCCGGGCCAGCATGGCCAGTCCCAGGCTGTTGGCTTCCTGAGCCACCAGGGCAAGCTCCGCGGCCTGGCCACGGCCCTTGAGGGCGCGGGCGATGTTGCTGGCCGCTTCGATCAGCGCCTCGTTGCGGGCACCATTGCCTGCGATGATGAGGGGCTTTTTGGCGTTGCCAAGCAGATCGGCCCATTGGGCGGCGAGGGCCTGCTGTTCGGGGGAGAGAGCCGTTGGCGCCGGTGCACTGGCATCCAGCAGGTGGGCGATGGCAAACCCGAGGCGCGCCTGATCCGCGTGGGGGGCGTGCAGGGTGCTGCTCGCCACGTCATCCAGGCGGGTGGCATCCAGACTGGTGATGAGCAAGGGGTAGCGCTGGTTCTGGGCCAGGGTCTGCACGGCGGCGACCTGCCAGAGATCCACCTTCAGCTTGCGGGCAATTTCGCGCCCCTTGCCTTTCACCGCCTGGCGCAGGGCCAGGGCGATGCGTGCGGCGGTCTGGGTGACATCTTCCCCGAGCACCAGCACGGCGTCGGCCTCTTCCATGTCGCGCAGGCTGGGAGTACGCACGCCGCCGTGCTCCAGAATGTCCAGCATCTTCTGCAGGCATTTCCATTCGCTCTGCTCGACCCCGGAGTAGAAGTTGGCGGCCCCCACCAGTTCGCGCAGGGCGAAGTTGCTCTCCAAGGAGGCGCGGGGTGAGCCGATGCCGATGACGCCGCTGGCGGTGCGCAGCGCATCCGCGGCCCGGTTCAGGGCACCATCCACCGTGATGGCCAGCTTGTCACTGCCATCTTGCAGCAGGGGTTGGCGCGGGCGGTCGGTCAGATTGACGTGACCGTAGCCAAAGCGGCCGCGATCGCAGAGGAAATAGTGGTTCAGGGCGCCGTGGAAACGGTTCTCGATGCGGCGCAGCTCGCCGTAGCGCTCACCCGGGCTGATGTTGCAGCCGACCGAGCACCCCTGGCAGATACTGGGGGCGAACTGCATGTCCCACTTGCGGTTGTAACGCTCGGAGTGGGTCTTGTCGGTGAAGACGCCGGTGGGACAGACCTCCACCAGGTTGCCGGAGAATTCGCTCTCCAGAGTGCCATCCTCGACCCGGCCGAAGTAGACGTTGTCATGGGCGCCATAGACCCCGAGATCCTCGCCACCGGCGTAATCCTTGTAATAGCGCACGCAGCGGTAGCAGGCGATGCAGCGGTTCATCTCGTGGTTGATGAAGGGGCCCAGATCCTGATTCTGGTGGGTGCGCTTGGTGAAACGGTAGCGGCGGCTGTTGTGGCCCGTCATTACCGTCATGTCCTGCAGGTGGCAGGCGCCACCCTCTTCGCACACCGGGCAGTCGTGGGGATGGTTGGTCATCTGCCACTCCACCACCGTCTTGCGAAACTCCTTCGCCTCTTCATCCTCGATGGAGATATAGGTGCCATCGGTGGAGGGGGTCATGCAGGACATGACCAGGCGGCCGCGCTTGTCGTCGGCATTCTGATACTGTTTGACCGCGCACTGGCGGCAGGCACCGACGCTACCCAGCGCCGGGTGCCAGCAAAAATAGGGGACGTCCAGACCCAGCGACAGACAGGCTTGCAGCAGGTTGTCTGCCCCGTCTACCTCGTACTCTTTACCGTCTACATGAATGGTTGCCATACAACTTCCCTGAAACCTGTTTTATGAAATCGGCTATTGCCCGATGCGTCCTGGCGCTTACCAGCGCTCGCCCAGCAGGTTGGGCTGGATACCCTTGAACAGCTTGTGATTGTCATGGGGGGCCTTGACCCCGGCCTCGAACTCGGACCGGAAATACTTCATCGCACTGCCAAGGGGCTCGACGGCGCCGGGGGCATGGGCACAGAAGGTCTTGCCCGGGCCCAGGAAACTGACGAGCTGTTCCAGAGTCGCGAGATCCTCGGGTTGGCCCTCGCCCCGCTCCAGCGCCCGCAGGATCTTGACGCTCCAGGGCAGGCCGTCGCGGCAGGGGGTGCACCAGCCGCAGGATTCGCGGGCAAAGAACTCCTCCATGTTGCGCAGCAGTGAGACCATGTTGATGCTGTCATCCACCGCCATGGCAAGGCCCGTACCCATGCGGGTGCCCACCTTGCCGATGCCGCCAGCGTACATCTGGGCATCCAGGTGCTCGGGCAGCAGGAAGCCGGTGCCGGCGCCGCCCGGTTGCCAGGTTTTCAGGCGATAGCCGGGCTTCATGCCGCCTGCGTACTCCTCGAACAGCTCGCGGGCGGTGATGCCAAAGGGCAGCTCCCACAGGCCGGGATTGTTGACCTTGCCGGAGAAGCCCATCAGCTTGGTGCCGTGATCTTCCGAACCCGGCAGTGCCAGCCCCTGATACCAGGCCACACCGTTGCCGATGATGGCGGGGACGTTGCACAGGGTTTCGACGTTGTTGACGCAGGTGGGCTTGCCCCAGACGCCGGAGACGGCGGGGAAGGGGGGTTTGGCCCGCGGGTTGGCGCGCCGTCCTTCCAGGGAGTTGATGAGGGCCGTCTCTTCGCCGCAGATGTAGCGACCTGCGCCGGTGTGGACGAACAGCTCGAAGTCAAAGCCCGAGCCCAGGATGTTCTTGCCAAGGAGCCCCGCGGCCTTGGCCTCTTCCACGGCGCGGCGCAGGTGGATGGCGGCATCCACGTACTCGCCGCGCAGGAAGATGTAGCCGCGATAGGCCTTGAGAGCCCGGGCACTGATGATCATCCCCTCGATCAGCAGGTGAGGCAGCTGCTCCATCAGCATGCGGTCTTTGTAGGTATTGGGTTCCATCTCGTCGGCGTTGCAGAGCAGGTAACGGATGTTCATGCTCTCGTCTTTGGGCATCAGGCCCCACTTCACGCCGGTGGAGAAACCGGCGCCGCCGCGTCCCTTGAGGCCGGCGTCCTTGACGGTGCTGACGATGTCATCCGGGCTCATCTGGCCAAGGGCCTTGCGGGCGGCCTCATAGCCCTGTTTTGCCTGATACTCCTCGAGCCACACCGGCTGGCCATCGTCCCGCAGGCGCCAGGTGAGAGGGTGAGTCTCGGCGGTGCGGGGGATGCGATTGGCGGTGCCGAGGGAGGCAAGCGTCTTGCCTGGCTGAATGCTCATGGGTAAGCCTCCAGGGTTTTCAGCAGGCTGACGGCATCGAGTCCGCCATAGGTATCGTCATCGATCATGATGGCCGGCCCCTTGTCGCAGTTGCCGAGGCAGCAGACGGGCAACAGGGTGAAGCGGCCATCCGGGGAAGTCTGACCGGGGGCCAGATTGACGACCTCTTTCAGACCGGCAAGCAACTGCTCGTGGCCGTTGATGTAGCAGACCATGCTGTCGCAGACACGGATGATGTGACGACCCACCGGCTGGCGGAAGATCTGGCTGTAGAAGGTGGCGACCCCTTCCACGTCGCTGGCGGGGATGCCGAGCTCGGCGCCGATGGCGTGAATGGCGCCGTCAGGCACCCAGCCACGGGCCTGTTGCACTATCTTGAGCGCTTCGATGCTGGCTGCACGGGGATCTTCGTAGTGGTGTTTCTCGTGTTCGATGGCATCGCGCTCAGCCTGGCTCAGGACGAAATCTCCCTGCTGGCTGCTGCATGCCCCTTGCCCTTGTGGGGTCTGGTTATTGTGACACTGACATTGGCTCATGACTTGACCTTTTGTGGCTTGTCCCTTTACTGCGCGTCTTGCCCTTCGCCCCGGCTGCCGGGGCGAGAGGACTCAACGATCCACATCTGACATAACGAAATCGATACTGCCCAGGTAGACGATAAGATCCGACACCATCTGGCCGCGGATCACCGAGGGGATCTGCTGCAGGTGGGCGAAGCTCGGGGTGCGGATCCGCGTCCGGTAGCTCATGGTGGATCCGTCGCTGGTCAGGTAATAGCTATTGACCCCCTTGGTCGCCTCTATCATCTGGAAGGACTCGGCGGCCGGCATGACAGGCCCCCAGGAGACTTGCAGGAAGTGGGTGATCAGGGTTTCGATGTCCTGCAGGGTGCGCTCTTTGGGCGGTGGCGTGGTGAGCGGGTGATCCGCCTTGAAGGGGCCCTCAGGCATGTTTTTCATGCACTGCTCGATAATCGACAGGCTCTGGCGGATCTCCTCGATGCGTACGGTGGCGCGGTCGTAGGCGTCCCCGTTGCTGCCCACCGGCACCTCGAACTCGAACTGATCGTAACCGGAATAGGGGCGCCATTTGCGCACGTCAAAGTTGAGCCCCGTGGCCCGCAGACCGCCCCCCGTGGTGCCCCAGGCCAGGGCCTGGGCCGTGTTGTAGGCGGCGACGCCGATGGTGCGGCCCCGCAGTATGCTGTTGCGCATGGCCGCCTTTTCATACTCCATCAACCGCTTGGGCAGCCAGCTCAACAGGTTGTCCTGGATGAGGCGGGTCCAGCCGGCAGGCAGATCGTGGGCCACGCCGCCGATGCGGAACCAGGCCGGGTGCATGCGGGCTCCGGTGATGGCCTCGATGATGGTGTAGATCTTCTGGCGGTCCGTGAAGGTGAAGAAGACCGGGGTCATGGCCCCCACGTCCTGAATGTAGGTGCCAAGGAACAGCAGGTGGCTCTGGATGCGGAACAGCTCCGCCATCATCACCCGGATCATGTCGACCCGCGCCGGCACCTTGATGCCGGCCAGCTTCTCGACCGCCAGCACATAGGGCAGGTTGTTCATCACGCCGCCCAGGTATTCGACCCGGTCGGTGTAGGGGATGTAGCTGTGCCAGGACTGGCGCTCGCCCATCTTCTCGGCGCCGCGGTGGTGATAGCCGATGTCGGGCACGCAGTCGCGGATCTCTTCCCCGTCGAGTTGCAGCACCAGGCGGAAGGCGCCGTGGGCGGAGGGGTGGTTCGGCCCGAGGTTCAGGAACATGTAGTCCTCGTTCTCGTTGCCGCGGGCCATGCCCCACTCTTCCGGCTTGAACAGCAGGTTGTCCTGCTCCTGATCCTGCTTGACCGCATCGAGCATGAAGGGATCAAACTCGGTGGCGCGCGCCGGGTAGTCCTTGCGCAAGGGGTGCCCTTGCCAGCTCTTGGGCATCATGATGCGGGTCAGATGGGGGTGGCCATCGAAGGTGATCCCCATCAGATCCCACACTTCCCGCTCGTACCAGTTGGCGTTGGGGAAGTGGCGGCTGACGGTGGGCAGATGGAGATCACTCTCCTTGAGCGCCACCTTCAGCATCACGTCGGCGTTACGGTCGATGGAGATGAGGTGATAGAAGACGGTAAAGTCGCTCTCTGGCAGGCCGTGGCGATGGCTGCGCATCCGTTCGTCGGTGGCGCTGAGATCGAACAGCATCACGAAGGGGGAGGGCAGCTTTTGCAAGAAGCCCATCACGTCCAGCAGCAGATCCCGGGAGAGCCAGATGACCGGCACGCCGGTACGGGTGCTCTGCACGGTGAAGCGCTCGGCACCGAAGTGGGCGAACAGCTCGCCGACCACCTGGGCATCGGCGTGATCGGCGGTTTGCCACTGGGCCATGGTGTAATTGCTTGGGAATTCTCGAGTCAGTTTCATGATCAGATCTCATCCGGCGTGCGCAGGTTGGTCACGTTGATCCGCTCGCCGCGCTTGCGTTCCTTCTCGGATTGCATCTGGGGACGGTAGATCCCCTGATCCCCCACCACCCAGGAGAGGGGGCGGCGTTCCTTGCCGATGGACTCCTGCAGCAGCATCAGGGCTTGCAGGAAGGCCTCGGGGCGGGGCGGGCAGCCCGGAATGTAGACATCGACCGGCAGGAACTTGTCCACCCCCTGTACCACGGAGTAGATGTCATACATACCGCCGGAGTTGGCGCAGGCCCCCATGGAGATGACCCACTTGGGCTCGAGCAACTGCTCATAGAGCCGCTGGATGACAGGGGCCATCTTGATGAAGGGGGTGCCGGCAATCACCATGAAGTCGGCCTGACGGGGGGAGGCTCGTATGACCTCAGCACCGAAGCGAGCCACGTCGTGGGGAGAGGTGAAGGCGGTACACATCTCCACGTAGCAGCAGGAGATGCCGAAGTTGTAGGGCCAGAGGGAGTTCTTGCGGCCCCAGTTGACGGTGTCTTGCAGCACCTCTTCGAGGCGCCCGATCATGATGCCGCGGGTCGCTTGCTGCGCCAGTGGATCATCGACGGTCTGGCGCTGTTCCTGGGGGTAGCGCTCAACGGGCGCATCCGGGTCAATCCGGGTCAGGGTGTACTTCATGGTGCAACCTCAAAGAGATAATCGGTAGTTCAGTCTGGTTTCTTGTCAGTCAGGACACGCTTTTTCGGGGCCCAGTCGAGGGCACCAATGCGCCACAGGTAGAGGAGGCCTACCAGCAGCAGGGTGATGAAGATGGTGGCTTCGATGAAGCCGACCCAGCCGCTCTCCCGAACGGAGACGGACCAGGCAAAGAGATAGAGGGCTTCGACATCGAAGATGACGAAGAACATGGCGACCAGGTAGAACTTGGCGGAGAAGCGCAGGCGGGCGTTGCCGACGGAATCCACCCCGGATTCGAAGGGTTTGTTCTTGGCACGGCCATAGGCGCGTCCCCCCAGCAAGGCCGCCAGGCCTATCATGGTCAAGCAGATACAGATGGCGCCAATGACATAGACAGCAAAAGCCCAGTGCTGGACGGCAATATCAGCAAACATATAGGTTTTTCCCTAACCAAATTAATCATGTGACTTAACAATGACGTTACGTAGTATGCCACTTTCGTACTGATTTACATGTCATTTCAAAGGATTAATTATTAATCAACGGGATGAAAATTGTGTTTTGCTAGCGGGGTCAACTTTCTCGTTTGAGAATTGTTTTCAATCGTTTGTATTTAGCAGAAAAAAACCGGATAGTTTGAAAATCCGGTGGATGGCAGGAAACAAAAGACCCCGCATGGCGGGGTCTGTTTCAGGGTTGGAGAACGGGGAGGCTCTGCTCTGCCGCCTTGCCCTGGGAGAGCACGATCTCCACCCGGCGGTTGGCCTGGCGGTGAGCCGTGGTATCGTTTGGATAACGGGGTTGGGTATCCGCCACCCCCTGGGCGATCAGCCGTCGTGAATCCAGCTTGGGGTTGGTCAGCAGGGTGTGGGTGATGGTGGCCGCCCGCAGCACCGACAGCTCCCAGTTGTTGCGATAGAGCTCCACCGGCGCCTGGGAGTTGTCGGTGTGACCGGTGACCACCACCATGCCGGGGATGTCCGCCAGCACGTCCGAGACCTTGTTGACCAGCGGAATGAACTGGGGCTGCAAGAAGGCGGAGTCGGCGGGGAACAAGGTCTTTTCGCCGATGCGGATCACCAGTTGGCTGCCAAGCTGCTCCACCTCGATCTCCTTGGACTCGATTTGGCTCTTGAGCTGCTGATCCAGCTTCTGCTTGGTGACCGTGACCCAATCCTGCTCCTTGGTTTTGTGGGGCCAGGACTCCGTGGCCGTAGGTTTCTCCGAGGAGCCGATGGTCTCGTTGAAAGGGTCGGCCGCCGCTGCGGGCGTCTGGGTATCCAGCACCTGCTCTTTCTGGGAGGTATTGGGGGTGGTCTTGGACTCGGGTTCCAGTATACCTGTGCCCCCCTGCATCACGGGGGAGCCGGCGGGAAGGGAAACCAGCCCTATCTTGCCAAGAGATTCGATAAAGCCCTGAATGAGCACGCGAGTCTCCGACTGTTTGGCCATGGCGAAGGAGTAGAGCACCACGAACAGGGCGAACAGCAGTGTCATGAAGTCGGCGTAGGAGACCAGCCAGCGTTCGTGGTTCTCCGGCGCCTCAGCCTTTTTCTTTTTCGCCACTGTGGCCTCCGAGGTAAGGCTCAAGGGTCACTTGCAGCCGTTGCTGTGACTCGCCGTCCACGATGCAGAGGATGCCGGTGAGGGTCATCTCCTTGTAGTGGCGGATCTGGTGGGCAAACGACTTGTAGCGGTTGCCGAAGGGCAGGAAGATGAGGTTAGCGGCCGACACCCCGTAGATGGTGGCGATAAAGGCCACCGCGATGGCGCCCCCCAGCTTGTCGGGGGCATCCAGCAGGCCCATGGCGTGAATGAGGCCAAATACGGCCCCGACGATCCCCATGGTCGGGCAGTAGCCCCCCATGGCCTCGTAGAATTTGACGGTCTGTTCGATATCTTCCTGCTCGAACTCGATCTCGTTTTCCAGTACCTCGTGGATTTTGGTCTTCTCGTAGCCATCGACCATCATCTGTACCCCTTTTTGCAGGAAGGGATCCTTGATGTCGTCGATCATGCCCTCCAGTGCCAGCATGCCACTGCGCCGTGCATTGCCCGCCAGGGTTTCAAGCAGTTGGGCCTGCTCCAGCATGTCGAGGCGCAGGGGAGTGATGAGCCACTTGAAGCGCTTGAGGGTTTTACCAACCACGGAGAAAGGAAACTGGGTCAGTGCGGCACCGACGGTACCGCCGATCACGATGAGAAAGGCGGGCAGATCGAGCAGGGCGCTGGGGTGCCCCCCTTCTATCATGTTGCCACCCAGAATGGCTGCCAGGGCCAGCAGCAAGCCAATAAGACTCATTTGTCCATATCCCTATGCGATGTGTGAGGCTAGTGTAGCCATTTAACTATCAGTTTTTCAAAACGATATCCAATCGGTGAGCAATATCCGAGAGGTTGCGCAGACCCGGTAGTGTCCGGTGGCATCGGCCTGTGCCGCCTGATCTGCAGAGCAGGTTGACGGTGCCGACATGGCAGGACGAGGCGGTTATCCAAGTGATATCACAATATACTGTGCTATCCGTGATAGGATATTGGTTATTTATATCGTCACTTTCTCTTTGATTGGCGTAATGCGCTATCAACGAGAGAGGGCTGGCTGCCCTCGGGGCATATCCCTTGTCGGCAGAGAGCAGAGAGGCGGAAGGGGTGGGATTGGCTGGGTGGCACTTGGCCAGGTATCGCGGCAAGCCGTTTTTTCTGGCCCCGCAGATGACGGGTTTCTCTTGTCAGGGGGCTGGCAGACGCCTTGAAGCAAAAAACCGACCCTGAGGTCGGTTTTTACAATTTGGCGGTGAGGGAGGGATTCGAACCCTCGATACGTTGCCGTATACACACTTTCCAGGCGTGCTCCTTCAGCCACTCGGACACCTCACCAAAT
>NZ_JBFODD010000054.1:0-57448 GCF_040908115.1 Aeromonas sp. R7-1
TGAGAGGATTCGAACCTCCGACCCTCTACACCCCATGCAGATGCGCTACCTGGCTGCGCTACACACCGACGGAGTCAGCTCGGCTGACGGGGAGGGAGTTTATGGAGATGCCCCGACCCTGTCAACAGGGGAAATTCAGGTTCGAGATCGTTTGCCTGCTTTGCGAGCAACTTCGGATCAAAGTGCGACCAGTGGTGCATTTTGTCGGCACCTCACCGCTGTCTTGCAGGAAAAACGGCCACCCGGAGGTGGCCGTTTGGCGTGATGCTCTCAAGTCGAGATCAGCGGTTGAAGGTCAAGCGCATGCCCAATACCTTGTCGGTGACCTGACCGTTCTGCCAGGCAATCTGGCCGTTCACCAGGGTCATCTCAAGCAGGGCGCGCTGGAAGCGGTCATCATCCAGATCAGCGGTTGAAGGTGAGTCGCTTGCCCAATACCTTGTCGGTGACTTGGCCGTTCTGCCAGGCTATTTGTCCGTTCACCAGGGTCATCTCGATGGTGCTCTGGAAGCGGTAGCCGTTGAACGGGGACCAGCCGCACAGGTAGAGCAGGTTGCTGTCGGTGACCACGTAGGGCTTGCCGAGATCCAGCAGCACCAGGTCGGCGAAGTAGCCTTCCCGGATGTAGCCGCGATCCTGCACCTGGAAGCGCTCGGCCACCGCGTGGGAGGTCTTCTTGACGATGGTTTCCAGGCTGAAGACCCCGTTGTGGTAGAGCTCCAGCAGCGCCTGCAGGGAGTGCTGCACCAGGGGCACGCCGGACGGCGCCTTGAAGTAGCTGTTCTGCTTCTCTTCCCAGGTGTGGGGGGCGTGGTCGGTGGCGATGATGTCGAGCACGTCGTTGCGCACCGCATCCAGCAGGGCGTGCTGGTCGGCAGCGCTCTTCACCGCCGGGTTGCACTTGATCTGGCTGCCCAGGGTGTCGTAGTCCGCCTCGTTGAAGAAGAGGTGGTGTACGCACACTTCGGCGGTGATGTTCTTGTCCTTGAGATCCTTCAGATCCGGGGTGGCGGTAAAGAGTGAGAGCTCTTTCGCCGTGGTCAGGTGCAGCACGTGCAGCTTGGCGCCGTACTGTTTGGCCAGGGAGACCGCCATGCTGGAGGATTTGTAGCAGGCGTCCGCGCTGCGGATGCGGCCGTGCTCGCGCATGGGCACGTCTTCGCCCCACTTGGCGCGAGCTTCGTCTTCCAGCACCTTGATGGACGGGGTGTCCTCGCAGTGGGTGACGATCATCACCGGGCTTTCGCGGAAGATGGCTGCCAGGGTCTCCTGGTTGTCCACCAGCATGTTGCCGGTGGAGGCCCCCATGAAGATCTTGATGCCGCAGGACTGCTTGGGATCGAGTTTCTTGATCTCTTCCAGGTTGTCGTTGGTGGCACCCAGATAGAAGCTGTAGTTGGCGGCGGCGGAGTTGGCGGCGATCTGGTATTTGGCTTCGAGGGCGTCGATGGTGGTGGTCTGGGGATTGACGTTGGGCATTTCCATGAAGCTGGTGGTGCCACCGGCCACGGCGGCCCGGGATTCACTGGCGATGGTTCCCTTGTGGGTCAGGCCGGGCTCCCGGAAGTGGACCTGATCATCGATCATCCCGGGGATGAGATGACGGCCCGTTGCATCGATCACCACGGCATCGGGGGCACTGATGTCCGGGGCGACGCGGGCGATCCGCTCACCCTCGATCAGGACGTCGGAGGCATAGATGCGGCCTTCGTTGACCAGGGTGGCATTCTTGATAAGCAATTTGTTCATGGGGGGTTCCAGTTCCTTTGCCGATAATCCGGGGTCATAATATCGCAAACTGCACTTTCTCTGTAGCAAGGCCTGAGTAATGAAGTTATTTGTTAGAGATTTGACTGTGATCGATTCCAGCTATTTATGCGAGCGCCGCGGCATGGTGGGCGAGAGCTGGCTGGTGGACATCGAGATGAGTGGCGAGCTCAACGAGATGAGCATGTTGCTGGACTTCGGTCGGGTGAAGAAGCTCATCAAGTCGATCATCGATGAAGAGGTGGATCACAAGCTGCTGGTGCCGACGGAATGTCCCCTGGTCCATGTCCACGCGCTGGACAACGACGAGAGCACCGTGGATCTGCTGCGTCCGGGTCGCGCCATTCACCTGCGTTGCCCGGCCCAGGGCTTTGCCTTCATTCCGGCCCCCCAGGTGGATAAAGAGTCGGTGACCCGCTATCTGCTGGGGGTACTGGCCAAGCGCCTGCCCGGCAACATCAAGGATCTCTCCCTGACGTTGCGCCAGGAGCGCATCGAGGGCGCCTTCTACCACTACAGCCACGGCCTCAAGAAGCACGACGGCAACTGCCAGCGCATCGCCCACGGCCACCGCTCTCCCATCGAGATCCTGGTGAACGGGGAGCGTGACGAGGAGCTGGAGTTCAACTGGGCCGAGCGCTGGGCCGACATCTACCTGGGCACCGAAGAGGACAGGGTGGCCCTTGGCGAACTCGTCCTGAGCGAGCGGGCCGAGGCGTCACTGAAAGAAGGGAACGCTCACTACATCGGCTTCAAGTACGTGGCGCCCCAGGGGCTGTTCCAGCTCGCCATGCCGGCGGCGGAGGTGGAGATGATCGATACCGACACCACCATCGAGCTGCTGGCCCACTACATCGCCCGCGAAGTGAAGAAGCAGGTAGGGGACAAGTTCGTCAAGATTGTCGCCTATGAAGGGGTCGGCAAGGGCGCCATCGCCTACGCCTGATCCCGCGCCGCATGCCAGTAAAAAACAAGGCCCCGCCAATGCGGGGCCTTGTCGTATCGGGTCGTGGCCATCAGGCACTGAGGCGGAAGCGCTGGACCAGCCCCTCCTGCTGCTCGGCAAGGGAGTCGAGCTGCTGGCTGGTCTCGGCGACCCGCTCTATGCCCTGATAGTTGAGATCCGAGATGTCGGAGATGCGGTTGAGGTTGGTAGCGATGTCGGCGCTGGTGGCCTGCTGCTGCTCGGCGGCGGAGGCTATCTGGCTGGACATGTCGCTGATGAGCACCACGATGCCCTGCACCTCTTCCATGGCGTTGTTGGCCTGGGAGCTCTGATCCACGCAACTGTCCATCTCGCGGGAGCACTCCTGCATCACGTTGACCGCCCGGGCGACGCCTTGCTGCAGGTTCTCGATCATGGTCTGGATTTCGCTGGTGGACTGGGCGGTGCGGCCAGCCAGGTTGCGCACCTCGTCGGCCACCACCGCAAACCCGCGTCCCTGCTCGCCGGCACGGGCCGCCTCGATGGCGGCGTTGAGGGCCAGCAGGTTGGTCTGCTCGGCGATGCCGCGGATGACGTCGAGGATGTTGCCAATCTGGCCGCTCATGGCGCTCACGTCGCCAATCACCTTGCCGGTCTGCTGCAGCTTGCCCGCGAGCTGATGGGTGGTGGTGATGTTGCCTGCCATCACCTTGCGCCCCATCTCGGAGGCCTTCTCCACATCCTGCACCCGCTCCAGGGTCTGGTTGGCGGCCTGGGCCACCTCCCGCACCGAGGCCTCCATCTGGGTCATGGCGGCGGCGACCGAGGCAGTTTCCTGACGCTGTTTTTCCAGATCCGCCCGCACCGATTCGGTGGTGTGGCGGTTGTCGTGGGCGGCGCTGTTGAGCTGGGTCGACGCCTGGGAGAGCTGCTTGAGCACATCCCCCATCTGGTGGATCAGCAGGTTGATCTGGCTGGCGAGCTGGCCGAATTCGTTCTGGCTCTTGAAGCCGACGCGCTGGGTCATGTCACCCTGGGTCACCTCGGTCAGCACCCGCAGCAGCTCTTTCAGGGGGCGGCGGATGGCCTTGCCCAGGGTCAAGGCCACCAGGATGGCGACGAAGATGGCGATGGCGATGCTGATCCCCTGGGTCAGGGTACTCTGGGTCTGCACCCGATCGGAGGCCTGGATGCTGGCGTTCATCAGCTGCTGGCTCTGGGCGGTGATCCCCTCCAGCTTGTTCTGGATGCTGAGGATGAGCTGGCTCGCCTGCTTGCTCTGCTCGCGCATGGCCTGCTGCTGCTTCATCAGGGCCAGGTATTGGGAGAGCACGCCGTCATTGCCCGTGGTGTCGCGCACGAAGCCATGGACGTAGTGGCCCATGTTGTTGTCGAAGTCCTTGAGCTCCCCCTGGAGATCCTTGATGGTGCTGTTGAAGCCCTCGATCTGCATCTTGTTGCGCTTGAGCGCCGCCTCGATGGGGGCGGGGATGCTCTGGTTGAGGGCATCCATGGTGGAGAGCTCGATGGCGGAGAGCTTGGTGGTCAGGGTCTCGGAGAGCATCTTGATGAAGCTGTCGTCGATGGTGACCATCATGTCCCCCAGGTTCTTCTTGAACTGGGGCAGGCTGACCTGGAACTGGCCCTTGGCCTGATTGACCTTGTGCAGCCGGGTGAGCAGGGCCTCGTGTTCGCCGGGCAGGGTCTGGGTCAGTTGCAGGTAGTCATCCACCAGCTTGACGAGGGCAGTCATGTCCGCCTGCAACTGGGGATGAACCGCCACCTGCTGTTTGAGGCTGGCGACCATCTTGTCGACCTGGCCCTTGGCCTGTTGCAACTCGGCCACTTCCGCCGGCAGTTGCTTGAGATCCTGCTCGGTCAGCACGTCGGTGAGCCATTTGTTGGCGCTGAGCAGGCTTATCTGGGTCTGGCTGCTGGCGAGTACCAGCGGCATGGACTCCTGGGTCACCTGATCCAGGGCGCCGCTGAGTTCGCTCTGGCCGCGAAAGGTCAGTACCGCACTGGCGACCATGACGGCGACCAGGATGGCAAAGCCCAGATAGACTCTCTGTAAGATCGAGAGGTCTGACATTGTTTGTTTCATTATTGTCCCGCTGTCTGTGCAAAAGTCCCTTGCCTGAGTACCCCGTCCCTTTGATACCCTGCATGCCCCGAGGGGGATGCCGTTGTGGTTCGCGGGACGTCTCCTCGCTATCGGTATTCTTCACAATAACTGAAGCGATTGGGACAACGGCTGTGCCAAATGTCGGCTTGTGTCACACTTGGCGCGTTGCGGCGGCCTGTTTGGGAGCCGCTTGAGCTTTGTATTGAATTTTCTTTTTCCTATAAAGGAGTTACCCATGGCGCAAGAAACCATTTTCAGCAAAATCATCCGCAAGGAGATCCCCGCCGACATCCTTTATCAAGACGATCTGGTGACCGCGTTTCGCGACATCCAGCCCAAGGCCAAGACCCATATCCTGATCATTCCCAACGTCCTCATCCCCACCGTCAACGACGTGGAGCCGGATCACGAGCTGGCGCTGGGCCGGATGTTCACCGTGGCCCGCAAGCTCGCCAGCGACGCGGGCATCGCCGAGGACGGCTACCGCCTCATCATGAACTGCAACCGCCACGGCGGGCAGGAGGTCTATCACATCCACCTGCACCTGGTCGGTGGCGAGCCCCTGGGACCCCTGCTGAGCCTGTGATGCGCCTCGTCCCGTCGACCGGCCTGCTGTTGGCCGGTCTGCTGCTGGGGGGCTGTGCCTCCCAGTGGAAAGACATGTTCGTCTCCTACTCGGATCAGATGGTGCCCCTGCGCAACCAGCTGCTGCTGGGCCATGCCGCCGAGGCCCTGCCCGAGGTGCGCGAATCGACCCCGGGGGACGACACCTTCGTGCTCGACCAGCTGGAGAAGGGGCGCATCGCCTGGCTGGCGGGTCAGGACGGCCCCAGCAAGCAGGCCTTTGCCGCCGCCGACAGCCGGCTTGTGTGGGAAGACAGTCAGGCCGAGTACCGCCTGAGCCAGGGACTGGCCCAGGCGGGCAGCCTGCTCACCAACGATCAGACCCTGGCTTACCAGGCGCCCGATTACGAGCGCACCATGCTGCACCACTATCTGGCGCTCAACTACTTGCAGCGCGGGGATGCCGACGGCGCCCTGGTAGAGGTACGCCGTGCCAACCAGGTGCAGGAGCAGGCCCTTAAACGGCGGGCCGACGAGGTGCGCAAGGCCGCGCAGGAGGGGGAGCAGGAGGACGAAGCCGGGGAGATGCGCCAGCTGATGTCGCGCGGCGCCCCCGAGCTCGATCGCCTGATAGGCCAGGTGAAAAACGGTTTCCAGAACGCCTACACCTTCTATTTCTCCGGCGTGCTCTACGAGGCGGCCGGGGATCTCAACGACGCCTGGGTCGATTACCAGCGCGGCTATCAGATAGCGCCGGACAACCAGAGCCTGCAGGATGCCTTGCTGCGCCTGGCCCGGCTTCGCGGCTCTCCCGAGGAGCTCAAGGAGACCGAGCAACGGATGGGCCGCAAGGCGCCGCCCTTGGCCAAGGATCAGGGCCAGCTGGTGGTGCTGTTTGAAGATGGCCTCATCCCGGCGCGCCGGGAGCTCTTCCTGCCGCTGCCCATCTCCACCTCCAGCGGCGATTTTCGTACCTTTACCGTGGCGGTGCCCTATTACGACAATCGGGCCAGCGACGGCGCCCCGCTCACCCTGTCGGTGGGCAAGGGGGTGGCGCAGACCAGCGAGCTGGTGAGGCTGGAGGCGCTGGCGGCCAAGGATCTGCAGGAGCGGCTGCCTGGCATGCTGACCCGGCAGGCCCTGCGGCTGGTGGCCAAGGAGCAGGTGCGGCGCACTGCCGCTAAGGAAGGAGGGGATGTGGGCAACATCCTGGTGGGGATCTTCAACACCCTCTCGGAGCGGGCGGATACCCGCAGCTGGCTGACGCTGCCCGCCAAGGCCTCGAGCTGGCAGGGGATGGTCCCGGCCGGGAACGTCACCCTGACCCTGGGGGCGGGCAGCGCCATGCGCACCCTGCCACTCAGCGTCCACGCCGGGCGCACCACCCTGGTGTGGGTACAGCGCCTGGGGAGCGGTCTCACGACCCGGGTGATGCCCCTCTAGGGGGAACCGGATATGGCAACTCAGATGAATGACCGGTCAGGCCGACGGCCACCGGCAAGGAGAACAAGATGAAAGCACAAGAGTTGGCCCTGGGCCTGGTTCTGCTGCTGACGGGCTGTGCCACCAATACTTCCGGCGTGGCGCTCTATGGCGCGGCCGGTGCGGCGGCGGTGGCCGAGCAGCATCAAAACGTCAACGTCACCCTGACCGAACTCAGCCGGCGCCAGCAGAACGGCCTGTTGCAGGTCAACGTGGCGGCGGCCAGCACCCAGCGTGGTGACCACACGCTGCAATATCTCTTCTACTGGTATGACGACGCGGGGCAGGAGGTGGCCAGCGATGGCCGCGGCTGGACCCCCCTCAAGCTACATGGCTACCAGACCCGCACCCTGTCCGCCCTGGCGCCGAGCCCGGCTGCACGGGGTTACCGGATTTACGTTCGCGAAGTGATGGAGGAATCCTACTGATGAAAATGAATCATGCCCTGCTGATCCTGACCGGCGCCCTGCTGCTGGGCGGCTGCTCCAGCACCACCGTCAGCTATGGCGATCCCACCGAGACCGAGACGGTGACCGTCGATTACGGCTCCTCCGACTTGCAGGCCATCGCCGACAAGATGGCGGATTCCATGCTGGCGTCCCCGGCCACCAGCGAGATCACCGCCGGGGGCCGCCCCGTGATGTTCATGGACTCCATCCGCAACAAGACCTCGGAGCACATCGACACCGAGGCCATCACCGACACCATCCGCACCAAGCTGCTGCGCTCGGGCAAGTTCCGCTTCGTGGACATGAGCAAGGTGGCGGCGGTCAAGCAGCAGCTCGAATACCAGCAGGGCAGCGGCATGGTGGATCCCGCCACCATGGTGCGGCTCGGCAAGCAGACCGGTGCCCGCTACATGGTCTATGGCAACCTCGCCAGCATCGTCAAGGACAACGGCAAGGTGAAGGACGTCTACTACCAGATGACCATGAACCTGATGGATGTGGAGAACGGCGAGCTGCTGTGGGCCGATCAGAAAGAGATCCGCAAACAGGCCAAGAAGTCCACCTTTGGCTGGTGAGGACCCGCGGGGGCAGGGGGATCTGGCGGAGCTGGCGCTCCTCGCCAGCCTGCCGGCGCCCTGGGATCAGGGGCGCCTTGAGCCGCTTGGCCAGGGCCTGACCAACGGCAACTACCGGCTCTGCCTCCCCACTGGCGAGCAGGCCTTCCTGCGCCGCGGTCATCCTGATCCGGTGCGCCTTGGCATCGACCGGGCCACCGAGTGGCAGCTCTACCAGGGGGCGGTGGGGCAGGGGCTGGCGTTGCCCTGTCATCACGGCGATCCCGCCACCGGCCTGATGCTGCTGGCGTGGTGCGACGAACCCAACTGGGCCGAGCAGGCGCCGCCTCTCGCCGTGCAACCCCGCCTGATGGCGGAGGTGCTGGTGCGGCTGCACCGCCTGCCGGTGCCGACCGTGGTGATGGCGGTGCGGGCTCACAGCGGCGGGTATCGGCAGCGTCTGGCCCATATCCCTCCCTGGCTGCCCGCGCTGGAGCGGGCCCTGCTCGCGAGCCGGGAGCCGGACGACTGCTGGCTCCCTTGCCATCACGATCTCAATCCGGCTAACTTGTTGGGGTCGCGGCCCTGGGTCATCGACTGGGAGTACGGCGCCGCCGGTCATCCTGGGTTCGAGGTCGCCAGCATTCAGCGCACCCACGGCTGGAGCGAAGAGCAGCGGTGCCAGTTGGAGAGCTGCTATCTTGAAGCCATGGACGGGGCAGCGACGGGGCTGGGGCCCCGGGGATTCCAGGCCGATGCCTTCCTGCCCTGGGTCGATTACATCGGCCTGCTGTGGGCGCTGCTGATGGCCGAACAGCAACCCGGGCCCGAGTATCAGGCCCTGATCGACATCAACCGCCAGCGCCTGGAGTGATGCCAGGCAACGGCCCGCGCGACGCGTGTATTCAATGAATGGGAGGCATGCATGGTGACCACATTCTCATGGCGTCAACCGCGTAGCTGGAGCCTGCTGCTGCTCTGCCTGCTGCTGACGGGTTGCGCCACCCGGGTGATCTACTACTGGCTCGACTCGGCCATCGTCTGGCAACTGGACGACTACTTCTCCCTGGACCGCAGCCAGAAGAAGCTGCTTGACCAGGAGGTGAAGGGGCTGATGGCCTGGCACCGGCAGCATGAGCTGCCCATCTATGCCCGGGATCTCGACGCCCTGGCCAAGGCGGTGGCCAGCCCCATGAGCCCGGCCCAGGTGACCCTGCATCTGGACAGAACCCAGGCGAGCCTGACCCGTACTCTGGAGAACGCCATTCCCCGCACGGTGCGCCTTGCCAAGACCCTGACCGACGAGCAGGTGGCTCGCTTCATGGCCGATCGGGTGAAGCGCCAGCAGGAGCGCCAGCACGATTTTGCCACCCAGTCGAAGGCCGAGATGATCAAGGGCTTTCGGGAGAAGATGAACGAGCGCCTGGTGTTCTGGATTGGCAAGGTGAAGCCGGCCCAGGAGCCCCTCATCACGCAGTGGGCCGAGTGGCAATACGAGATGATGGCCCCCTGGCTCGACTTTCAGGAGGCCTGGACCAAGGAGCTGGATCGGCTGATGAAACAGCGCCAGAGTCCGGATTTCGGCCAGGAGCTGACTCGCTTGCTCCAGCAGGGGGACGGCCTGATGGATGGCCGCTTCACCGGCTACACGGACCAGTCCCGCCAGCGTACCATCCAGTGGCTGAGCGATCTCAGCCACTCCATGGATCTCTCCCAGCGGGCCCACCTCTACACCCTGCTCAAGGACTATGCCGAGGACTTCGAGGGCATGACCCGCAGCCGCTGAGGACGCGGTGAGACAACACAAGGGCGGCGGGCCCCGGGCCTGCCGCCCTTGTTCTTGTGGGGCAGGCTGTGGTAGCTTGCCCTTTCTATTGTGTGGGAATTAACTTTTGAACCTGACCGACAACGTGAAACTGGCGGCGATGACCCTGCTCATCACCCTCGCACTGTTGTTCTCTACCCTCTCGGTGGAGGGGGTCAAGGTACCCGCGTTCCAGCCCTCGGCCCAGCAGGTACACTCGCTGGCGGAGGGGGCGGCGCCTGCCGACGCAAGCCCGGCGGCCCACGGCGTCAGCGGCAGTGACGATGGCATCGTCAAGTTCGTCGGCTCCCACCAGAATCACCTGCTGCGCCTCGAGCACTCCCTGAGCCGCGATCATCAGCCCGGCAGCGTGGTCTACGAGCTGGTGATGAGCTGGTCCCAGCAGGCCATCCTGCTGCTGCTGTGCGGCCTGCTGTTCTATGCCGCCCTCTTCTACCCGGGGACGAGCTTTCGCGATCACTTCGCCGGCATTCACAGGCGCCGCCTGCAGCGCCGGCATCTGCAGTACCGCTTCGCCCAGAGTTTCCTTGCCTGACCCCGATGGGGTCAGCTTGCCACCTGTTGCCTCATCTTCTCTCTGTTGCTGTTCACTTTTAGTGAACGGCTAGGCTGTCTTGTTTCATTTTTTTGCACGGCGCGACCCCGGTGTCGCCCCTTGCCATCGCCTGACAGAGGCCGATTTCATGAGAAAAAAGAGTCATACCGTGTTGAACCGCATGAGCCTGTGGCAGTACGCCCTGTTGCTGCTGATGCTGGTCACGTTCGCGTTCTATTCCCTGCCCACCTTCTTCGGTGAGCAGCCTTCCCTCGGTCTGCACGGCCAGTCGCGCCTGAGCGACGCGCAGCGCACCCTGCTGGCCGAGAACCACATCGACCCCCTCAAGCAGATCGCCCAGGGTGGCCGGATGGCGCTGGTGTTCGCCAGCCAGGGGGAGCAGCAACTGGCCAAGCAGTTGCTGGAGCAGCAGGGGCTGGACAGCGCCGCCCTGACCCTGGAGTTCTACTCCAACGCCCCGGCCTGGATCAGCCGGCTCGGCGCCGACCCCATCAAGCTCGGGCTGGACCTGCGCGGTGGCTCCCAGCTGCTGATCGGGGTGGACGTGGATTTCGTCATCGATAACCAGACCAAGAACCTGGTGGATACCCTGCGCACCCGTTTTCGCGAGGCCAACCTGCGCGGCGCCAGCGTGATGCGCACCGCCCAGGGGAGCGTGGCCGTCACCCTGCCCGACGTGGCGGGGCAGGAGGCCTGGCTCTCCATCATCAAGGAGAGTGCCGGTACCCGCCAGGATCAGTGGACACTGAGCCGCTCCGGCAATGCACTGACCCTGGTGCTGAGCGACGCCGAGCGCACCCTGCTGGTGAACAACGCCGTGACCCAGAACCTGTCGATCCTGAAAAAGCGGATCAACGAGCTCGGCATCGTCGAGGCCTCGGTGGTGCGTCAGGGGCAGGACGGCATCCGCATCGAGCTGCCGGGGGTGCACAACCCCAAGCAGGCGAAAGAGGTGATCGGCGCCACCGCGTCCCTGGCCTTCTATGAAGCCAAGGCCGACAGCCGCTTCTTCATGGCGGATCGCAGCGGCCAGGCAGTGGGGCTGGCCCGCCAGCCGGTGCTGAGCGGCGAGCACATCGTCGATGCCCGCGCCAACATGGGGGAGATGGGGCAGCCCCAGGTCAACATCGTGCTCGACACCCTGGGGGGGAGCAAGATGAACCAGTTCAGCCGCCAGCACGTGGGCAAGCCCATGGCCACCGTCTTCACCGAGTACAAGACCAACGCCGAAGGCAAGCTGCGCGCCCGAAGCGAGGTGATCAACGTCGCCACCATCCAGACCGCCCTTGGCAACCAGTTCCGCATCACCGGGATTGGCAGCCTGCCGGAGGCCCAGGAGCTTGCCATGCTGCTGCGGGCCGGGGCCCTCACCGCGCCGCTGAAGATCCTGGAGGAGCGCAGCATTGGCCCGACCCTGGGTCTGCAGAACATCGAGGCGGGCTTCACCGCCCTGGCGTTCGGCATGGCGGGCATGATGCTGTTCATGATGGCCTGGTATCGCAAGTTCGGCTGGGTCGCCATCACGGCGCTGGTGGCCAACCTGCTGATGCAGGTGGGCATGCTGGCGGTATTGCCGGGGGCCGTGCTGACCCTGCCGGGGATCGCCGGTCTGGTGCTCACCGTCGGCATGGCGGTGGATACCCATGTGCTGATTTTTGAGCGGATCAAGGACCGGCTGCGGGAAGGGGGTTCGTTGGCCAACGCCATCGACTTTGGTTATCGCTCGGCGTTTCGCACCATCTTCGATGCCAACATCACCACCCTCATCTGCGCCGTGGTGCTCTATGCCATCGGTTCCGGGCCGCTGCAGGGCTTCTCCATCACCCTGATCCTGGGGCTCATCTCCAGCATGGTGACCGGCATCTGGGGCACCCGCGCCATCATCAACCCCCTGTGGGGCAACAGCCGCGCCAAGCTGCTGAGGGTATGACCATG
Organism: Aeromonas sp. R7-1; assembly: GCF_040908115.1. Lineage (NCBI taxonomy): Bacteria > Pseudomonadati > Pseudomonadota > Gammaproteobacteria > Aeromonadales > Aeromonadaceae > Aeromonas > Aeromonas sp. R7-1. The sequence continues at coordinate 12,183 of NZ_JBFODD010000054.1, forward strand.
AACCGACTTCATCACCATGACGCCGCGCCCGTGAGTCTGCATGACCTGCGCACCGACCGCTTCCTGCCGGGAAGCCTGTACCACCTGACGTCGAGGGAAGAACAATGCTGAGAATGATCCTGGCCATGGGGCTGACCCGCTGGCGCTATATCGGGCTGTGGGCCTCTGTGCTGCTGACCCTGGCCTGCGTGGCCGTCCTTGCGACAAAAGGGCTCGCCCTCGGGCTCGATTTCACCGGCGGGATCCTGCTGGAGTTTCGCATCCAGACCCTGAAGGAGGCCCATGAGCTCAACGCTCTGCTGACGGCGCCCCTGGCGGGGGTGGTGGAGCTGCACGGCGCCGGTGTGCCCGGCGAGTGGCTCATCAAGCTGCCCCCCCACGCACTGCCCTGGGCGGCGGAGGATCTGGCGACCATGCTGGGGCAGCAACTCGCCCTGCCGGTGGAGCTCTTGCGCACCACCATCGTCGGGCCCCAGGTGGGCGCGGAGCTGTTCCAGCAGGGGATGCTGGCGGTGCTGGTGGCCTCGCTCGCCATCTCCGCCTACCTGGCGGTGCGCTTCGAGTGGCGCCAGGCCATCGGCATCCTGGTGTCGGTGCTGCACGACGGTCTGGTGGCCATCGGGCTGCTCGCGCTCTTTGACATCGAGTTCGACCTCAACGTCATCGCGGGCCTGATGGCGGTGATAGGCTACTCCCTCAACGACAGCATCGTCATTTCGGACCGGTTGCGGGACTTGCTGGGGTCGCGTACCCGCATGGGGATCCACGAGTGCTCGGACGTGGCCATCAAGGCCACCTTCAGCCGCACCATGATCACCTCGGGCACCACCCTCTTCACCGTGGGGGCCCTGCTCCTGTTCGGCGGCGACGCCCTCTACGGCTTCTCCTTCACCCTGTTCGCCGGCATCCTGGTGGGGACGCTCTCCTCCATCACGGTGGCCTCCACCGTGCAGGAGCTGCTGGGGCTCTCCCCCCAGGCCTACCAGAAAAAAGAGGAGGAGCTGGCCGAGGCGGCGTGACCGCCGAGCCCCCCGTCACGGGGCACATGGGCGGCCAGTGTGGCCGCCCCGGGCAAATAAAGGAAGGCGAATGCCTTCCTTTTTCCATTCTGCCAGAGGGGGCGGCGGTCCCGAAGGCCGGGTTGGGGCGGCGGGTGTGACGCGGCCGAGCAGAAGTTGAAAAGTGTAATGAAATGCATGTTTTAGGCGCTATTTTCGGGGCCCGCATCGGCTACACTGGCAGGGAGTCTATGGATGGAGTAAGCACTCATGAATATCGCTCGTCGGCTTCAACTCATTGCCCTGCTGGTCATGCTGGCCCTGGGGTGTCTCAGCTGGTTCAGCATCAGCAGACTCTCCTCCGCCAATGCGGATCTCAGCTATGTAACAGACAACACCGTCCCCAGCATTTCCACGATCAAGGAGATACAGACAGACTTCTACGCCCTGCATTCATTGATCCAGGCGCACGTGCTCAACACCGACGACGGCAAGATGAGTCAGATAGAGCAGAGCATTGCATCCCTTCACACCAAGATGGACGCCCTGCTGAGCCAGTATGAAAGCGGGATGATCTCCAATGAGGAGGACAGGCAGCTCGTCGCCGATGATCGGCGCCTGGTTGCCCAGTACGGCAAGGCCTCTGAAGACGTCCTGCGCCTGTCCCGCGAGAACAAGAATGTGGAGGCCAGAGAGGCGATCGACAAGGAGCTTGCCCCCTTGTTTGAGCAGCTTTCCCAGGCCATCGACAAGCACGTCCACTTCAACATCCAGCAAGGTGACGCCGTCAAGCTGCGAGGCGAGCAGAATGCCGATAGCAGCATGCAGGCCCTGTTGTTCATCTCGGTGGGTACGGGTGCCCTCACGCTGGTGCTCTTTCTCTGGCTGTTCAGGCAGGTCGCCAATCCCCTCCGTCTGGCCATGGCGACCCTGTCCGAGATCCAGCGCGACCTGAACTTCACCCTGCGGGCCAATGTTAGCCAGCAGGACGAGATCGGCCAGACGCTGACGGCGGTCAACCGCCTGCTGGACACCTTGCAGCAGACCTTCACCGAGTTCTCGGTGGGCAGCCTGCAGATCAAGAGCACGGCAGAGTCCCTCTCCCAGGCGGCCCAGCACATGGCGGAGTCGGCGAGTCAGGCCAATGACGCCACCAGCCTTATCGCCGCCGGGGTGGAGGAGATGAGCGTGAGCATCACGGACATCTCCCAGCGCACCCAGGAGACCAGCCGCATAACCAATGAATCCGGCAAGCTTGCCAGTGACGGCGGGGCCACCATAGAGCGCACTGTGCTCGCCATCAACGACATCGCCGACGCCATTCGTCAGGCCTCCCGCGATGTGACGGCGCTGGGGGAGGGGATCTCCCGCATCGGTGGGGTGGTGAACGTCATCAACGATGTGGCGGGGCAGACCAACCTGCTGGCGCTCAACGCCGCCATCGAGGCGGCGCGGGCCGGTGAGCAGGGACGCGGCTTTGCGGTGGTCGCCGACGAGGTGCGCAAGCTGGCGGAGCGGACGGCCCAGTCGACCCAGGAGATCTCAAGGACGGTGGAGGCTATCCAGCAAGGGTCCGAGGCCACGGTGGCCAGAATGGTCCTGGTGGAGGAGAAGGTGGCGCAAGGGGTGGCCATGGCGACGGAAAGCGGGGCCATCATCACCCAGATCCGCCAGGCCTCCCATCGCGTCATGGATCAGGTCGGCGAGATCACCCTGGCCATCCGCGAGCAGACCTCGGCGGCGGAATCCATCGCCCTCCAGGTCGAGCAGATAGCCCAGGTGGTGCAGCAGACCAGCAGCACGGCGGAGGAGACTTCCGCCGCCGCAGAGGAGCTGAACGTGACCACGGAGAATATCCACCAGCAGATCTCCCGCTATCGCATCCAGTGATGCGCGGATCGGTTGTTCTCTCCCCGCCATGCTCATGGCGGGGATTTTTTTATGTCAGAACCCCGAACCGGGCTGTTGCAGGAAGGCGGCCTCTTCCTCCGTGCTCGCCCTGCCCAGGATGGCGTTGCGGTGGGGGAAGCGGCCAAAGCGCTCGACGATCACCTGGTGGCGCCGAGCAAAGTCGGCAAAGCCTTCGAAGGTGGCCCGGGCCGGGCCTGTGGCCTGCTCGTCGGCCAGGGCCTCGAACAGGGCGACGCTTCTGGCCTGCTGCTCTCTGGACTCCGCGTGCTCGAGGGGCAGATAGAAGAAGACCCTGGCCAGCGGCGAGAGCCCCTTGTCGACCCCGAGGGTGAGCCCCTTGAGGCACAGCGCCCTGGCCTTGTCGTCCTGTGCGAAGGCGGCGGGGGTGTGGCGGTGAAGGTTTCGCGGCAGCTGGTCCAGCAGCAGGATGAGGGCCAGGCGCCCTGCGGGATCGTCCTCCCAATGGGCGAGCTCGCCCGCTGCGGCACGGGCCGCCAGTTCGCCGAAGCGTGAGGCCAGCAGGGCATCGGTCTCGCTGCTCTTGCCCCACCAGAGGGGGGCCTGACGGGCGGCACGGGGAGCGTCGTCTGCGTCATCGCCAAACCAGAAATCGAGCAGAGGTTGCCAGGGTTGCATGGGAACTCCTTGGGCCGGTGGCCGTGAGGTGAAAACGGAGCAGGGGATCTGCCATGGGGGGCTGCCGCCGTGGCGGCTTCCCGTTACACTGTGCCATCTTTTGCCCCAAAGGGTGATCCCCAGATGGGCCCGTGGTCCCCTGATCTCCTCATCACCCTGACCGGGGCAGCTCGGATGTGTCCCACTCAATAGAAGGAATGCCAGATATGGCCGGAGCCAGTTTGTTGACCCTGCTCGATGATATTGCCAGCGTGCTCGATGATGTCGCCCTGATGACCAAGGTGGCGGCGAAGAAGACGGCCGGGGTGCTGGGGGACGATCTCGCCCTCAATGCAGAACAGGTCTCCGGGGTGCGGGCCGAGCGTGAGCTGCCGGTGGTGTGGGCGGTGGCCAAGGGATCGTTTCGCAACAAGCTCATTCTGGTGCCTGCCGCCATCGCCATCAGCGCCCTTATCCCCTGGCTCATCACTCCGCTCCTCATGCTGGGGGGGGCCTACCTCTGTTTCGAGGGGGCGGAGAAGCTGGTCCACAAGTTCCTGCCCCACGAGGAGGAGGCGCATCAGGCGGCGCCGGTGCCCGAGGATCTGGCGGCCTATGAGCGCCAGAAGGTGAAGGGGGCCATTCGCACCGATTTCATCCTCTCGGCGGAGATCATCGTCATCGCCCTCGGTACCGTGCAGGGGTCGAGCCTGGGCCTGCAGATCGCCGTGGTAGCGGGCATCGCCCTGCTGATGACCGTCGGGGTCTATGGCCTGGTGGGGCTCATCGTCAAGCTCGACGACATCGGTCTGCACCTGCTGCAAAAGCCCGATGGAGGCGCCGTGCGCCGGGCGGTGGGGCAGGGGCTGCTGGTGACGGCGCCCCGTCTGATGCACCTGCTTGCCCTGGTGGGCACCATCGCCATGTTCATGGTCGGCGGCGGCATTCTGGTCCATGGCTGGCCCTTCCTCCATCACCTCATCGAAGGGACGGCGGACATGGTGGCCGCCCTGCCCGGGGTCGGCGGGGTACTGGCCGTGGTGACGCCCACCCTGCTGAGCGCTCTGGCCGGCGTGGTGGCAGGGCTGGTGCTGGTGGTGGCCATGACCCTGGTGAGCAAGCTTCAGCCCGCCAAATAGGTCGCTTGTCGGGGGAGGGCCGACAGGGGCCGTCGCACCCGGGGGCGCTCTTCTGCTGGTTGCCTCGAATGGGGGCTAGGCAAGTGCCTGGCCCCCTTCGTACTATCCGGTTTCACCCGCCCGCAGAGGCGGGGTGACCCGATATGGACGCAAACAGACAAGGACAACCATGAAACCACCCGTTTGGCGAGATGATCACATCTATGCCGCCCCCGACGATCCTGCCATCGAGGCCGCCTTCCAGGAGGCTGCCCGTGCCCTTACCCGGCTTGACGCCCTCCTGGCGGACCTGCCGGATCCCGCCCATCCCGTTGCGGATGCCAATGCCCTGCGCCACCTGTTGCGGGCCATCCGCCGCGAGGCCAACGGGGTGAAGACCCTGGCCTGGAACAGCCAGGTCTATGGTTACAACCGGCTGAGCCAGAACGGGCGCGACGAGGAGGCCCGAGTACTGCTCTCCCGGGGCCAGCAGCTGGAGGCGACCCTGGCCCAGCGCAGCAAGCCGGTGGACCTGTTCTGGGTTCGCGCCCCCGAGTCACTGGTGCGCACCCTGCTGCAAGATCCCGAACTCTTCGAGCTGGCCTACCACATCCATCACGACAGAGCGCTGCAGGATCAGTGGCTTTCGCTCGAGAGCGAGCAGCTCATCGAGGGGTTGGCGGTGGACGGCCTGCAGGGGTGGGGGGATCTCTACGACAACCTGGTGGGGCGGCTGCTGCCGGTGGTGGAGGGGGTGCCCATGGGGCTTGCCCAGGCGGACAACCTGCTCGCCCACCCGGACAGGGCGCGGCGCGCCAGTGCCTGGCACGCCATCCAGGGCGCCTGGGAGGCGGAGCAGGAGACGGTGGCCGCCATTCTCAACGCCATCAACGGCTGGCGCAACGAGCTCGGCCGCCAGCGCGGCAAGGGGCGCAGGCTGGATGCCCTCGAGGTCACCTGCCATCAGGAGCACATCACGGGCGCGACCCTGGAGACCCTGATGGCGGCGGCCGGGGAGCACAGGGAGCTCGGGCGCCGCGCCTTGCGGGCCATGGCCTGTGCCCAGCAGATCACCGACTTCGCCCCCTGGGATCTCTTTGCTCCGGCGCCTCAGGCCGTACACGGCAAGTTCGGCTTCGAGCAGGCGCTGAATCTGGTGATGGAAGCCTTTGCCGCCTTCGATCCCGAGATGGGGGCGTTTGTCCGCATGATGGCCGACAAGGGGTGGATCGATGCGGCCCCGAGCGAGCACAGGCGAAGCGGCGCCTATTGCACCGAGTATGCCGATCCGCCCGAGCCAAGGGTCTTCCTCACCTTCGAGGGGACCATGGACAACGTCATCACCCTGGCCCATGAGCTCGGCCACGCCTGGCACAGCTGGTTGCTGCGGGATCTTCCCTTCGAGCAGCGGGGCTACCCCAAGACGCTGGCGGAGACCGCCTCCCTCTTTGCCGAGATCCTGGTGCGCGATGCCCTGCTGGCCGCCACCGACAAGGTGGAGCAGCGCCGGGCCATCGCCTGGCTGGACGGGGAGCGGGCCGCGAGCCTGCTCCTCGACATCCCCGCCCGCTTTGCCTTCGAGCACGCCCTGGTGACGGCGCGGGAGGCGGGTTACGTGGGGGCGAGCCAGATGCGGGAAATGATGAAATCGGCGCAGCAGCAGTGCTATGGTGACGCCCTCAGCCAGTATGACGAGCTGTTCTGGGCCAGCAAGGGTCACTTCTCCATCGCCGAGTCCGGGTTCTACAACTACCCCTATCTGTTTGGCTATCTCTTCAGCCTGGGGCTCTATGCCCAGCATGCGCGGGCCGGGGGCGAGTTTGTGCCCGCCTATCGCGCCCTGCTGCGAGATACCGGCCGCATGAGCGCCGAGGCCCTGGTGGAGAAGCACCTGGGGGTCGACATCCGCGAACCCGGGTTCTGGCAGGAGAGCCTGCGCTATGTGGAAGAGGCGGTGGTGCGCCTCGAGCGGCTGGTGTGATGCCTGCCCGCGAAGGTGGTGGCTCTGGCCACCTGGATTTCACGACGGGCGATGCCCGTCCCTGACGATGAGCGTTCGATGCAACAACGAGTCTATCCACAGCAGTGGCAAAATGATCACATCTACCCCTCCCTCGACAGCTGTGTCCTCGAGGCGGACATGAGCCTGGCCCGCGCCAGCCTGGCCGAGCTGAGCGGTTTTATCGAGGGACTGGCCCAGGTTCCTCGCACCCCAGGCGCCTTGCAGGACTTCCTCAGGGAGGTACGCCTGCGGGCCCGGCGCATTCGCGACATCGGCTGGAACATCGCCGTGCTGGCCGCCTGCAAGGGGAGCCAGGACGCCCGGGATCCCCTCGCCAAGCAGGTTGCCTCCCGGGCCCGTGCCCTCAATGCGGATCTGTTCAAGACGCTTGCCCCCATCGAAGATCTGATGCTGGGGCTGCCTGCGCCCGAGTTTGAACAGCTGATGGCCGACCCCCTGCTCGGGGAGGAGGAGTACCGGCTGCGCCACGAGCGCCGCCTGCAGGATCAGCGGCTGCCGGTGGAGGCGGAGCAGCTGGTCATCGGCCTTGGCACCGACGGCCTGCATGCCTGGGGCAACCTCTACAACGATCTGGTGGGCAAGATAAGGCTGGTGATCGCGGGTCGCGAGATGGGGCTGGCGGAGGCGAGCAACCTGCTCTCCAGCCCGGATCGGGCCCTGCGCAAAGAGGCCTTCGATGCCATCAGCGCCGGCTGGGAAGGGGAGCAGGAGACGGTGGCAGCCATCCTCAACGCCCTCAACGGCTGGCGCCTGGAGCTCTCGCGCCAGCGCGGCAAACACCGGCGCCTCGATGCCCTGGCTCTCTCCTGCCACCAGAGCCACATCGAGCGGGCGACCCTGGATACCCTGATGGCGGAGACCTGGCAGGCCCGCCATCTGGGCCAGCGAGCCCTGGGGCTGATGGCCGGTCACCTCGGCCTCGAGGTGCTGGGGCCGGAGGATCTCTTTGCGCCGCCCCCTGCCGCCAGCCGCCGGGAGATCCCCTTCGAGGAGGCGGTCGACATCATCGCCCAGGCCTTCGCGCGCTTTGACCCCGAGATGGGGGACTTTGCCCGCATGATGGCCGAGCGCGGCTGGATTGATGCCGCCCCCACCCCCAACCGGCGCACCGGGGCCTATTGCACCAAGTTTGCCGAGCCGGTGGAGCCGCGGGTCTTCATCACCTATGCGGGCACCATGGACAACGTCATCACGCTGGCCCACTAGCTCGGTCACGCCTGGCACAACTGGCTCATCCGCGACTTGCCCATGAGCCAGCGCAGCTACCCCATGACCCTCGCGGAGACCGCCTCCATCTTCGCCGAGACCCTGGTGCGCAGCGCCCTCTACGAGCAGGCCCGAAGCGCCGAGGAGCGTCTGGCCATCGCCTGGGCGGATGCCGACGGCGCCGCCACCTTCCTGGTTAACATCCCGGCCCGCTTCGACTTCGAGCGGGCCCTGGTGGCCGAGCGCGAGCAGGGCTATGTGTCGTCGGCCCGGCTCAAGGGGCTCACCGACGAGGCCTGGGGACGCTGGTACGAGCAGAGCCTCGACCGCTATCACCCCCTGTTCTGGGCCGCCAAGGCGCACTTCTCCATCGCGGGCTTCGGTTTTTACAACTACCCCTACCTCTTTGGCTATCTGTTCAGCCTCGGGGTCTATCAGCAGCTGATGAGCCGCCAGGCCGCAGGGGAGGAGGGGGTGGCCGAGGCCTACCGCGCCCTGCTGCGAGACACAGGTCGCATGAGCGCCGAAGAACTGGTCGAACGGCATTTGGGGCAGGACATTCGCGAGCCCGCCTTCTGGCAGGGGAGCCTGGCCCTGGTGGAAGCGGCGGTGGCGCGCTTCGCCCAGTGCGGCAGTTAACCTCGCCAGACCCGGTTTGCGCCATGTCCCGCCGGGGCATGGCGCTGCCACAGCGGCCCCGACGCGCGGTTTGGTGGCCCGAAGGGGCGTGATCCAAAGCAAGAAAGTGGGATGTTTTGGTGGCGCAAGGCCCTGTCGCTGGGGTAGTTTCGATAGAACCGACACAGTTTTTGAGGTCTTGTCCATGATCATCTATCTGCATGGCTTTGATGCCACCAGCCCCGGCAATCATGAAAAAGTGCTGCAGTTGCAGTTTATCGATGATGATGTGCGTTTCGTGCACTACAGCACGGTTCACCCCCGCCACGACATGAGCCACCTGCTCAAGGAAGTGAAGAAGCAGCTCGACATGAGCACGGATCCCAAACCCCTCATCTGCGGCGTGGGCCTGGGTGGCTACTGGAGCGAGCGGATCGGGTTTCTGTGCGGCATCAAGCAGGTGGTCTTCAACCCCAATCTGCACCCGGAAGAGAACATGCAGGGCAAGATCGACAGGCCGGAGGAGTACGAGGACATCGGCACCAAGTGTGTAACCGAATTTCGTAATAAAAATTCAGGAAACTGCCTGTGCATCCTTTCCGTTCAGGATGAAATCCGCGATAATCGGGACACTGAACGTGAATTGAAGAACTATTACGACATCGTATGGGATGAGCGCGAGACCCATAAGTTCAAGAACATCTCGCACCATCTGCAACGGATGAAGGCCTTCAAAGAAGCCTGAGCCATCACGTCAACCGATTTCGTTTTAGGGAGCCAATGGCTCCCTTTCGTTTTGAGGAACCAAGGAAAATCATCATGATGAATATTGTCGTTGTAGGCGGTGGCGCCGGTGGTCTCGAGCTTGCGACCAGCCTGGGCCGCAAGCTGGGCAAGAAGAACAAGGCCAGGATCACCCTGGTGGATCGCAATCGCACCCACCTGTGGAAGCCCCTGCTGCACGAAGTGGCCACCGGCTCCATGGATGCGGGCATCGACGCCCTGAGCTACCAGTCCCACGCCAAGAACCACGGCTTCGAATTCCAGCTCGGCAGCCTGACCGACATCAAGCGCGACGAGAAACGCATCGTGCTGGCCCCCATCCACGACGACAGCGGCGCCCTGGTGGTCAACGAGCGGGAAGTGGCTTACGACGTGCTGGTGATGGCCATCGGCTCCGTCTCCAACGACTTCAACACCAAGGGCATCAAGGATCACTGCATCTTCCTGGACAGCCCCTCCCAGGCGCACCGCTTCTACAACAGCATGATGAACCGCTTCCTGCAGTTCGCCACCGAATACCAGCCCGGTGACAAGGTGAAGATCGCCATCGTTGGCGGCGGCGCCACCGGCGTCGAACTCTCCGCCGAGCTCTACAACGCGGTGGAGCAGCTCTACGCCTACGGCTTCAAGAACCTCACCACCGACAGCCTCAAGGTGACCCTGGTGGAAGCGGGCCCCCGCATCCTGCCGGCCCTGCCGGAGCGCATCAGCGGCTCCGCCCATCAGGAGCTGGTGAAGCTGGGCGTGGACGTGCGCACCGCCACCATGATCACCGAAGCCACCGCTGAGGGTCTGCACACCAAGGATGGGGAGCTGATTGAAGCAGACCTCATGGTGTGGGCCGCGGGCATCAAGGCGCCGGACTTCATGAAGGAGATCGCGGGCCTGGAAACCAACCGCATCAACCAGCTGGTGGTCCACGAGACCCTGCAGACCACCCGGGACGAGAACATCTTCGTCATCGGCGACTGCGCCGCCTGCCCGCAGCCGGACGGCAAGTTCGTGCCGCCCCGCGCCCAGTCCGCCCACCAGATGGCGACCCAGGCGTTCAAGAACATCCTGGCCAAGATGAACGGCGGCGAGATGAAGCCCTACCGCTATCACGATCACGGCTCCCTGGTCTCCTTGAGCCGCTTCTCCACCGTGGGCAGCCTGATGGGCAACCTGATGCGCGGCTCCATGATGGTAGAAGGCTACATCGCGCGCCTCGTCTACATCTCCCTCTACCGGATGCACCAGGTGGCCCTGCACGGCTACATCAAGACCGGCCTCATCATGCTGGTGGGCCGCATCAACCGGGTGCTGCGCCCGAGCATGAAGCTGCACTGAGTGCATGGCGGCTGCCGCTGCGAACATCAAAAAGGAGAGGCTTGCCTCTCCTTTTTTTATGGCCGACGCGGGGCGACGCTAGAAACGTCTGCCGTAGTTGAGGGCGAAGAAGTAGAGGGCCGGGGTGGGGTAGCGGCCCGAGAGATCCCGCTCATCGACGCTGGCGCTCTCCATGTGGATGTACTCAAACCCGGCTCCCAGGGTCTCCTGAGGGGTGAGCGCATAGGTGACACCGGTGCCGAGCCGCAACGCGCTGCCGCTTGGCGCCGTGAGGGAGGTGTGATCTTGATCCCGGTAGGCACTGGTGTCGTACGCTACGCCGCCATTGAGGGTCCATTGGGGCGTCAGCGCGTGCTGGAGCCCGAGCGCCAGGTGGTAACTGTCCTGATAGAGCCCCTTCTGCGGGGCGGGGCGGTCAAAGATGGTGACTTCGTTGTCGTTGTAGCGGCTCCAGTCCTGCCAGCCCAGATTGCCCATGATGGCCCAGTCGTGGGCCAGAGTATGAAAGGCGCTCACCATCAGCTGCTGGGGGCTGTTGACCATGCCGGACAGGGGCAGGGTGGCGCTGATGCCGGGCAGGTTGGGGCGCGAGAAGGTGATGGTGCGGTCGATGGCGAAGTGGTAGGTCACCTCGCTGGCATAGCCGAGCCCGAATCGGGTCTCTGGATTGCGCTCATAGAGGAGCCCCAGCTTGGCATTGAGGGCCCAGTCTCCGTCGTCCTGCTTCTGCTCCCCGCCACTGCCCTCCCGGGTGAGGGAGAACAGGCCGTAGTTGATGCCGACCCCGGCCCCGAGCGACCAGTGCTCGTCGAGGCGATAGGCGATGGATGGTTGCAGGGTGAGGCCGATCAGGGTGGCCTTCTTGATGAGCTGCTTGCCAGCCCAGTCGCCAAAATCGAGCCCCAGCCCGAAGTTGCCATAGAGCGCCAGGCCCGCCGACCAGCGATCATCGAGCTGCTGGCTGTAGTAGGCGGAGGCCGCGGGGAACCAGCCGACGACGGTATCGACATCCCCCTTCGCGGGATCGTCCAGATCGTAGGGCAGGTCCCCGTAGAGCAGTTGCCCGCCGAGGGTGAGGTGGCGCCCCTCCAGCCGGGTCAGGCCGGCGGGGTTCACCAGTTGCACGGTGGCATCCTGGGCCCTGGCGGCCATGCCGGCGGCGGCCAGGCCGAGATCATTGGTGCCGGTTTCGTACAGGTAGAGACCGGCCCCCTCGGCGGGGGCGTTCAACATGGCGGTCAGGGGCAACAGCAGCAGTGTCCGTTTCATCAAGGTCCCTCTTTCATCGTGGCTGAGAAGCCCTCTCCCCAGCGTCGGTGCCCATCCTTGCATTCCCGGGGAAAGTGGCACGACACAGGCAGTATAGATGGCACCTTGATGAGCGTGGCGGGCACGATGCACGGGGCGCCCCGCCACGCCGGGCTTATGCTTTGGCCAGCGCCTTGCTACCATGACGGCAACGGTGCTTCGCGCACCCAGCCCAACTCACAGGAGACCTCATGATCCTCTCAACCACCCCCACCCTGGAAGGCAAGACCATTCGCGAGTACCGCGGCATCGTCGTGGGCGAAGCCATCCTCGGCGCCAACATCTTCAAGGATCTGTTCGCCGGCATCCGCGACATCATCGGCGGTCGCTCCGGCGCCTACGAAAAAGAGCTGGCCCGGGCCCGGGAGATTGCCTTCGAGGAGCTCAAGGAGCGTGCCCAGGCGCTGGGGGCCAACGCCGTGGTGGGCATCGACATCGACTACGAGGTGGTGGGCCAGAACGGCAGCATGCTGATGGTCAGCATCAGCGGCACCGCCGTGGTGATCTAGCCCGCCAGTGCCCGGCCCTGCATGGCCAAACGCCCCGTCACAAGCCGACCCCGAGGTCGGCTTTTTGTCGGGTGTGGCGCGCAAAGGTGGGTGCAAGTGAGTGGGGCTCAAGGCCTGAACGTATCGAATGCCCCGATGGTTCTGGGCTGGTCGGGAATGAGAGAAAAAGCGGCCCGGCCCGGAGAAGGTGCGGGAACATGGGGGGGCACAGGGCCTGAAGGTCGGCAAAGTTGTTCAATTTTACTATTCGATAATGAGTTATCGTTTGATATGTCTAAACAAAAAATGACCTGTCAGGGGTCGTAGAGCCCAGGTCGGGACGAACATGGCGAGGTGCAGGCGGCACTGTACTCGCATCCCGCCCATAAAAAGAGGTCGCCCGGGCGACCTCTTTGTCGTCTGCTACTTCGCTGTGGATCAGGGCAGGGCATCGGGCCGGAAGGTGTTGCAAGGATCTGTGTCCCTCGTGTCTCAATCGATCAGGGCAATGCATCGGGCCGGAAGCTGGCGCGGATCTGCGGCACCAGGGGGGAGGGGTCGAAGCCTTTCTCCTCCCCGAGCACCGGGTGGAGCAGGGGTTGGTCCCGGATGGGGGTGAGGTCCCCCGCCAGCAGCTGCCTTGTGGCCTGGCCCATCTGGTAGAGCTGGCGCACCGGGTCGAACTGGCGGGCGAGATCCAGCCCGTCCCCGGCCCGGCTGAAGGCCATCATGGGGATCTGGTAGCTGGCATCCCGTGGCGGTTTGGCGCCGTGGATACCCTTGCCCGCCGACATCAGGAAGGGCTGGTGGTCCCCGAAGGCCACCACCAGGTAGCGTTTGCCGGAGTTGTCCAGGGTCTTGAGCAGCCGCTCCAGGGAGGCCATGGCATCCACCACCCCGGTGTAGTAGGTGTTGAGCAACTGGGTATCCGCCGGGCTCTGATCCGGGCAGGCGCCGCTGCGCTGCTGGGCCCGGTAGCGATCCCCGTCGAAGGGGCCGTGCCCCTGCATGGTGACCGCGTAGGCGAACAGGGGCTGATCGTCCTGGTTGCTGCGTTTGAGCAGGTGATCGATGAGGGCATCGTCGGAGATGTAGAGCCCCTTGTGCTCGAGGGCGGTGAAGCGGGTATCGAACCAGCGCTCCTCATAGCCGAGGGCCGGGATCGCCTTGGCGCGGCCCCAGAACTTCTCCACATAGGGGTGGGCGAACAGGGTCTGGTAGCCGCTTTGGGCTGCGCTGCGCGCAAGGCCGGGCACCTTGTCCGAGAGGTAGTAGTAGGGCACCACCCCCTGTTTGAGCAGGCCCACCGGCAGGCCGGTGTTCATCTCGAACTCCGCCAGTACCGTCATGCCCCCCGTGGTGGGGGAGTGGATGGTCTTGCGCCATTGGGCCACGCTGGCGGGCAGGCTCAAGGTGGGGGCGGGGGCGCAGAGACGGCCCTGCCAGTCAAGCCAGAGTGACTCGTATTGCAGCACGATCACCAGATCGAAGCGGGGAGCCCTGGGCTGGGCGGGCAGGCTCAGCTCCGGGGTGCGCTCGTTGATCTGCAAGGGGTAGCGAAACACGTTGCCGCTTTGCAGCATCTCGTCCACCAGGTTGAACAGGTAGAGGCCTGGGCCGGCGCGGATGATGTCCCTGTGGTAGTTCACCGCCCTGTCCACGTAGCGGATGTTGGCCCCGAGCAGCTTGTTGCCGGTCTGGGTGGCGAACACGCAGAGGGCGAAGAAGGCGGCGGTGGCGGCGGCGGTGCGCAGCAAGCCCCGCAGGATCCAGCGGGAGAGGGCGAAGCGCCACACCAGAAAAAGGAGCCCCAGCACGACGAGCACCGGCACCACAGGGTGCTGATCGAGCAGGATGTGCAGCAGGGCCAGCAGGTTGCCCAGATCGTCCCCCCCCAGCGGCACCCCGTAGATGGCGATCTTCATGAAGTTGGCGAGCAGCCCGATGCCCGAGAGGGCGGTGAAGAGCAGCCCCATATAGAGGCTGAAGCCTGCGAGGGCGCAGAGGCTCCAGCCCAGCACCATGCTGCCCCAGGCGAGGTAGTAGTGCTCGGGCCGAAAGCCCGACCAGAACAGGAATTCCCCCAGCTTGAACACCACGAAGCCGTGCAGCAGCACGAAGGTGAGGTTGCCGAGCAGCAGGCTGCCTGCCACCCGGGCGCGGTAGCTTCGGCGCAGCCTCGGCAGCAGGGCCTTGAGCACGGCGGCGCTCACCAGCAACACCAGCAGCAGGCTGGTCATCAGGTAGAGGAGGTTGAAACCGCGCTCCGGCAGGGTCTGGAGGATCTGGCTGTATTCGGCGCTCTCCGGCCTGTCTGCCAGCAGCAGCCCGATGCGCAGCTGGTAGCGGCTGTCCAGGGCGTCGTCGGGGGCGCGCAGGGCGCTGTTGAGGCTCAGGGTGCAGCGCTCCTTGCGGCACTTCTGGCGCTTGTCCACCGCCTGGCTCAGCTGGTCGATGCGCACCCCTTTGTCGTTGAGCAGCTCCACCCGCACCTTGTCCCCCTCCTGCAGGGGTTTGAGCAGTTGCCACTGGCTGCGCACCACCAGATAGAAGCCCCGGTTGTCACTTTTGTAGAGCAGGCTGTAGCGATGGAGGGTCGCGATGGGCTGATCCGCCGGGCCCAGAATGAGGGGGGCGGCACGCCCGAGCCAGCTGACGGGGTTGAGCAGCGGCAGGGCGAGGGTCAGCAGCAGCAGGGCGGTCAGCAGACCCAGCAACAGCCCGGCCAGGGGCTGGGAGGCGGGGCGGTGGCCGGTGACGGGGGCATTCATAAGGGCTCATCCTTGGAGCGGTCATGGCAGCGACGACTGCCTCTATTTTGACCCGATGGTGCGTGGCTTGTTCCTTGATGTCAATTTAATGACAACAAGATGAATATTCCGTGATGAGCACAGTGAAGCAATTTGTGATCCCGATCCGCCAGGGGCACTCATTCTGTGATGAAAGCGTCATCATGAGCCTTTGCTGCTGGTCTGGGAGGGGGGCGCTGTTTAGTCTCTCAGTAACGGTTGGAGGTACATGTATGAATCCCAAAGTTGCGGCGCGTCAGGCCAGATTGCTCCAGATGCTGGAGAGCAAAGAAGAGATCCGGATCGGGCGGGAGCGGGACTGCCCCCTGCCGCTGCCCCAGCTCGTCCGGCTGACCGAAGATCACCCGGACGTCGTCAAGGTCTACGGTCACGGGCTCACCGCCGAGGTGTTCCATCTCAAGGTGGAGGGGCACCACTGGTGCCTGAAACGCTGCCGCCAGGACTCTCTGGTGGCCAATGTGGACGGCAAGACCGCCTTTCTCACCGAGCTGGAGCGGCGCCGGGAGATAGAGAGCCTGCGGGAGCTGCACCCCACCATCCTCTCCAACGTGGTCTGTACCAGTTTCGGCTCCGCCCGGGCCGGGGTGCTGGTCTCCCCCTGGCTGCGGGGGGAGCCGGTGCGCACGCTCTGCGAGCGCAACCTGGCGCAGATGCTGGCGGTGGAGGCGGAGCTGGCCCGCTGGGGCTGGTTTGACTGGGATCCGAGCCCGGGCAACCTGCTGGATGACGGCCAGCATATCTCGGTGTTCGATTTTGGCTACATGTGGCCCTTCGATCCCCTGCACGAGTTCAATTCCAACGGCCTCACCGATCCCGACTTCCATGTGCCTGAGCGGCTGGAAACCCGCACCCTCTCCGGGCTCTGGCTGGACGAGGCGGATCCCTTGCCGCTGTTTCGCCGCTGGCGGGAGCTCTGCCTCGCCTGGGCCAGGGGAGAGCTGCAATACCTGTCGCGGGAGGGGGCGAGCGCCCCCGTGCTGGCGCGGATGCAGGGACTGGTGGGGGAGTGGAGTGCGGCGCTGGCAAGCGACGAGGCGCTGGCGGCCAACTGGTGGCGCGACATGTACCGCAGCCATCGGCTCGACATCCTGGACGACCTCAGCGGCAAGAGCTGCGGCCCGCTCACCCTGCGCCGCCTCGACTGGCTGGAGCAGGCGGTACGGGACCACTTCCCGGCCCTGGTGGACAATCTGGCCCCTGACGAAGCGGGGCTCGGTCAGGCCGGGTTGCTGCAACGGCTGGGAGGGCTGCGCGAGCAGATCCGGGCCAATCTGCTGCCCACCCGGGCCACCCTGGTCACCAGCTGATGGTGAAAGAAGAGTGACAAGAGGGGCGCCGCGGCGCCCCTCTTTGCTGAGTGGGGAAGGCCGCCCCGGGTGTGATGGGGCGGACGAGGCGCGCTGTGTGCCAGCGCCGGGGCGACTCAGTCGAGCAGTTCCCGGTGCAGGCAGTTGACGATGTGGCCCGCCTCGTCCTCTTTGACCAGGAAGCAGAGGTTGTGGGCGCTGGCGCCGTAGCAGATCATCCGGATGTTGTGCTCGCGGATGGCGTCGAACACCTGGCTGCCCACCCCGGCCGCCTCGCTCATGCGGTTGCCGATGAGCGCCACCAGGGCGAAACCGGTCTCCACTTCCACCTTGCACAGCTGGCCGAGCTCCGCCAGCACCTTGTCGTTCAGGATGGGTTCGCCGTTGCTCTGGCTGCCGGTGTGATCCAGGGTCAGGGAGACGCTCACCTCGGAGGTGGTGATGAGATCCACCGAGATGCGGTGACGGGCCAGGATGCCGAACACCTCGGCCAGGAAGCCGTAGGCGTGGAACATGTTGAGGCTGTGCAGGGTCACCAGCACCTGCTGGCGGCGCAGGGCCACGGCCCGGAACAGCGGGTTGCTGCGGGTGGTGGCGCGGATCCAGGTGCCACCGGCGGCGGGATCCTTGGCGGAGCCCACGAACACCGGGATGTCCTGGCGCAGCGCGGGTTGCAGGGTGGCCGGGTGCAGCACCTTGGCGCCGAAGGTGGCCATCTCCGCCGCCTCCACGAAGCTGATTTCGGGGATGGGGCGGGCGCGGGTGACCAGGCGGGGATCCGTGGTGTAGATGCCGGGCACGTCGGTCCAGATCTCGATGCTGCCTGCGTCCAGTGCCTCGGCCAGGAGGGCCGCACTGTAGTCGGAGCCGCCACGGCCGAGGGTGGTGGTGCGACCATCGCCGTCGGCACCGATGAAGCCCTGGGTGATGACCAGGCTGTCACCCAGCAACGGGCCCACCGCCTGCTGGCAGAGGGCGCGGGTCGCCGCGAGATCCACGGTGGCCTTGCCAAAGCGGCTGTCGGTGCGCAGCAGTTGGCGCGCATCCTGCCACTGGGCATTGACGCCGCGCTGGTGCAGGAGTTCGGTAAAGAGACGGGTGGACATCAGCTCGCCGCAGGCGATGAGGCGATCGGCGAGTTCGGCGTCGGTGTGCTGACTGGCCTGACGGGCCATGGTGCGAATGTCGCCGAGCTGGGCATGGATGAGGGCGCTCACGTCGCTCGGGTTGCCAAGGGCGGCCAGAATGGCCAGCTGGATGTCGGCAAGCCTGGCGAGCTGGGCATCCTGTCCGGCTTCGTCCAGTTCACCCTGAGCCAGGCTCACCAGCAGGTTGGTGACGCCGGCGCTGGCGCTCAGCACCACCACCCGGGTCGCCGGATTGGCCAGCACCACGTCGGCGCAGTGGTTCATGGCCGCGGCATTGGCGACGCTGGTTCCGCCAAACTTGGCGACATTGATCGGGTTCATTGCATACTCCTGTCTCAAGGTGAAAATCCGGTTTCATCGGGCAAATAGAGAGGAGGAGGCAAAAAATGGCAGGAAAACGCGAGGATCCCGGCCAGAAGCACTCCACCTGCAGAGCCCATCCCGTACCCGCCCCAAGTGGGGCGCGGTGTGGGATGACCACTACCGATGACAACCCGGGGGATTCAGCCCCCGCAGCCGACGTGGCGGTGTCCAGTCACTCGCCTCGTCTCGGCGCTGCTCCCCCTGACCCAAGTTCACCGGACACTGGTGTCCTCCCTTGGGCTGCCTGGGCAGCGCTCCTCTTCTGGTGCCACCTGTGACAGGTGGCGTGCATGTACAAATACCTTGGTCTGGATTGCACTGTCAATCGAGTTCGTAAAAAAGAACAAAATTGACGGTAACCAGGCACAAGATCAATCAGTTACGAAATGGTCTTGGACAAAACCTTGGAGCGACGCTGCCAGTTGTAGAAGCGCTGGCGCTCCACCGGCAGATCTTCGACTTCCAGGGGATCGAAGCCCCGCTCCCGGAACCAGTGGATGGAGCGGGTGGTGAGCACGAACAGGCGACGGATGCCGAGCCGCTTGGCCCGCTCGGCCACCTTGGCGATCAGGGTGTCTCCCCGGTTGGAGTTGCGATACTCCGGGTGGATGGCGACGCAGGCCATCTCGGCCATGGCTTCTTCCATGAAACAATAGAGCGCCGCGCAGCCGATGATGAGGCCGTCCCGCTCGATGATGGTGAACTTGTCTATCTCCATCTCCAGCTGCTCCCGGGAGCGGCGCACCAGGATCCCTTCCTCCTCCAGCGGACGGATGAGATCCAGGATGCCGCCGATGTCCTCAATGGTGGCGGCCCTCGCCCGCTCGGCGCTTTCGCGCACGATCTGGGTACCTAGTCCCTCGCGGCTGAACAGCTCCTGCAGCATGGCGCCGTCGTCCTGATAGCTCACCAGGTGGGAGCGGGGCACGCCACCCCGGCAGGAGGCGATGGCCGCGCGCAGGTAGCGGGCGGTGCCTGACATCTCTTCCCCCGCCTGCTCCAGCGCCACCAGCAGCTCTTCGGCCTGCTCGGGGAAGAGCTCGGAGATGGCCTCCCCGTGCCTGTCCATTACCCCCTGGGTGCTGCTGAAGCAGATGAGCTTGTCGGCTTTGAGATCCACCGCCACCCGGCGGGCCACCTCTTCCGAGCTCAGGTTGAAGCTCTCGCCCGTGACCGAGCAGCCGATGGGGGAGATGAGCACCAGGCCGTGCTGATCCAGCTGGCGGGTGATCCCCTCCACATCGATGCGACGCACCCGGCCGCTGTGGCAGAAGTCGATGCCGTCATCCACACCCAGCGGCTGGGCGGTGACGAAGTTGCCGCTCACCACGCTGATGCGGGCCCCCTGCATGGGGGTGTTGGCGAGGCCCATGGAGAGTTGGGCGGTGATGTCGTATTGCAGACCGCCGCACACCTGCTTGATGATGGCGAAACTGGCATCGTCGGTGACCCGGATCCGCTTGTGATACTGGGCCTGGATGCCGGCACGGGCCAGGGCCTCGTCATTTTGCGGACGCGAACCAAACACCAGTACCAGGCGGATCCCCAAGGTCTGCAGCAGGGCGATGTCGCTGACGATGTTGGCGAAATTGGGGTGACAAATGGCTTCCCCGCCGATCATCAGGACGAAGGTGGCACCCCGGTGCACATTGACATAGGGGGTGGATTGCCGAAAGGCATGGACCAGGCTGGGTTCGCGTTCACGCACGTGTTTCATTCCATAAAAAAGCAGCAATTCGCCCAATATATGAAAATAAATTCACAAATCAAGACTAAATATCGACTTGATGTTTTTTTGTCGCCATTTTGACCAGTGCGGGCGGGGAGGGGAAGATGCAGGCGAGGGCGGGAGGGTCGCCCCGGGGGCCGCTCCCTGGTTGATCCGGGCTTATAACCTGATATCTTCGGTGTTCCTTTTCGTCAGCCGCATTGCGCGGGGTTTTATACAAGGACAGGGCATATGGAGCAGATTATTTCACCGGCAGAGGCGCTGCCGGGACGGCGGGAAGCGCTGGAGATTGGCCAGGTGCACGCGGTAAACGGTCACCCGACCCAGGGGCCCTGGCCCGAGGGGATGGAGCTTGCCTGGTTCGGCATGGGCTGTTTCTGGGGTGTGGAGCGTCTGTTCTGGCAGCAGCCCGGGGTCTATTCCACCGCCGCCGGGTATCAGGGGGGGCTGACCCCCAATCCAACCTACAAGGAGGTGTGCAGCGGCCTGACCGGCCACGCCGAGACGGTGCAGGTGGTGTTCGATCCCAAGGTCATCAGCTATGGGGATCTCGTCAAGCTGTTCTGGGAACACCATGATCCGGCCCAGGGGATGCGCCAGGGTGGCGACATCGGCACCCAGTATCGCTCCGTCATCTTCGTCGGGGACGACACCCAGGAGGCGATTGCCCAGCAGAGCCTGGCCGCCTACCAGCAGGCCATGACGGCGAGCGGTGACGGGCGCACCATCACCACCCGCATCCTGCCGCTGGCCCCCTTCTACTATGCCGAGGATTATCACCAGCAATATCTGGAGAAGAATCCCGAGGGGTATTGCGGCCTGGGGGGCATCGGCGTCTGCCTGCCTCCCAGCCTGAATCGCTGAGGCGTCATTGCATACCACGGGGGCCATCAGGCCCCCGTGTCATTGTGATGAAAAATAATTGAAAAAAATGCGTCAGGTGGGGAACTAAACTGAACCCTGGCTGACCAACAGGGTAGCGACCACGGATGGTTGCCAAGACCAGACACATTTTTTTGCCCCGAAATTCATTACTCTGACAAGCGCGATGAATTGACAATGCTAGCAAGCAGGGCTGCCCGATGAGGCGGCCCTTTTCATTGGGCGTCCCGCCTCACTCCTCGCCTCATTGCATCTCGTCCCCTTGCCGTCACGGCAGGGATGGGATCAGCTGATGGTGCTGTCGAACAGGTTCTTGATGAGGTCGATGAACTCGATGAGGAAGGCTTGCTGGGCTTCGCTGGGGGCGGACAACCAGACGGCGGAGAGCACCTCTTCCAGGTCGGCGACCACGGCATCGGCCTCCTGCATGATCAGGAAGCGCACCTTGGGGTCGAGCTGGGGGTTCTGCTCGCAGATGGCCATCAGGTTGTCGGCCACCCGGCTGCTCACCAGATCCTCGATGGTCTGGGCACCGCCGCCTTGTTGCTGGCTCTCGAACAGACCCAGACTCTCTACCAGATACTCGATCAGCGCAATGTAACCGTCGCTCTCTACCACCATGATGGCTGCCCTTTCTTCATTGCCTTGGGGAAATGGTGCGTATTTTAGTGGCTGAACCCGTCATGGCAAGCGGCAGTGGAGCCGATGGCGGATAAATTGGACACCGCCGCGCTCCACCGTCTCCAATCCGGTCAGCAGGAAGCCGTGACGCAGGAAGAGAGCGAGGCTGAAGGCGCTCGCCTCCGTGGTGAGGCTGCCAAGGCCCATCTGGCTGGCGGCTGCCAGCACCCGCTCCAGCAGCAGGGTGCCGAGCCCCTGGCGCGGATGATCCGCGCTCACGTAGAGCAGGCTGAGATGACCGTCATCGCTCAGGGTGGCAAAGCCAAGGGGCACATCGTCTTGCTCGATGACCCAGCCATGGTGCTCGCGCAACTGGCTGGCAAGCCCCGGGTGATGGGCGCCCCTGGCCCACTGCTCCACCTGCTCCGGGCTGTAGTGTGCAGGCCCCAGGCGGCGTACCGACTGCTCGAACAGATCCAGCAGCCTTGGTATGTGCGCCTCCTCGAGGGGGACGATGCGAGGAGAAGAAGGAGACGGCATGGATCAATCCTCCCTGATGGTCGCGCGGGGGGCCTGGGGCCGCTTCGCCCTGGGCAGACCCGCCACCACCCGCTCATAGGAGTGGACTACCCAGCCCTGCCAGAGATCGTCAGACAGGCCTTCACTCAGGGTCACCGTGTTCCAGTGCTGCTTGTTCATGTGCCAGCCCGGTTTCACCTCGGGGTGGATCTCCCGCAGCAGCAGGGCGAGCTCGGGTTCGCACTTCAGGTTGATGGAGAGGGGCTCCGCCTGCCAGTCCACCAGGGCAAACATTTTGCCGGCGATGCGGTAGACCAGGATCTCCGGGCCGAAGGGGGTGTCCTCGGTGGCGCCGGGCTGGCTGAGCAAAAATTCACGCAATTGAACGAGGGTCATGGGGACTCCAGGCTGGTCCGATCATGGTGGAAGCATGTTCACCGGGGTGAGCCTTCTGTTAATATGCGCGCCGAGTATACCCCCCATCACCCCGGGAGCCCATGAGATGTTGTACCACAAGACCTTTGAACTGGGTCCCGATCGGGATTGGGTGGTGTTCGTGCACGGTGCGGGCGGCAGCTCCTCCATCTGGTTCAAGCAGTTGCGGGCCTACCGGGAGCACTTCAACGTGCTGCTGCTGGACCTTCGCGGTCACGGCCAGTCCAACCAGCTGCAGCAGGTGGTAAAGGGGCACTACAGCTTTCGGGCCGTGACCGAGGACATCCTGCGCCTGCTGGATCACCTGCGCATCCCCCACGCCCATTTTGTCGGCATCTCCCTTGGCACCATCCTCATCCGCCACCTGGCGGAGCTTCGCCCCGAGCGGGTCAAGAGCATGGTGCTCGGCGGCGCCATCCTGCGTCTCGACATCCGCTCCCGGGTGCTGGTGCAGCTTGGCCGCCTCGGCCAGCACTTCCTGCCCTACATGTGGCTCTACCGCCTGTTCGCCTTCATCATCATGCCGCGCCAGCACCATCAGGAGTCCCGCAACCTCTTCGTGCGCGAGGCCAGAAAGCTGTGCCAGAAGGAGTTCAAGCGCTGGTTCCGTCTCGCCACCGAGGTGAACCCCCTGATGCGCTACTTTCGCGAGCGGGCCCTGCCCATTCCCACCCTCTACGTGATGGGGGAGGAGGATCACATGTTCCTCGCCCCGGTGCGTGAGCAGGTGGCCCGCGACCCTTACAGCCGCCTCGAAATCATCGAAAAGTGCGGCCACGTCTGCAACGTGGAGCAGCCGGATCACTTCAACCGCCAGTCCCTGGCGTTTCTCTCCCGTCAGGCGGCGTCGTCCGCTCTTTGAAGCCCGACAAGGGCCTCAGATGAAGTAGTGGCCAATCTCCAGATAGCGCTGGCGGATGTGCTCGATGAGCAGCCTTATCTTGCGCGGCGGCTGGCGGGTGAAGGGGTAGACGGCGTAGATGCCGAGCTTCTTGCCCACCCGGTCGGGAAACAAGTCCACCAGATCCCCCTGCATCAGGTCGTGATAGACCAGACAGCGCGGCACATAGACGATGCCGCGCCCCCCCAGCGCCGCCTTGCGCAGGGCACCGGCGTTGTCGGTTGAAAAGCTCCCCGACACCGACACCAGATAGTTGCCCTCTTCCCCCTTGAAGGCCCACTCCGAGGCCCCCGTGCTCTGGTAGGCGTAGCGCAGGCAGTTGTGGGTGAGCAAATCTGATGGCTCGCGCGGCGCCCCGAAGCGGCGCACATAGGCGGGGGCGGCGCAGATGACCCACTGGGAGTCGAGAATGTGGCGGGCAATCAGGCTCGAGTCATCCAGATAACCGGTGCGAATGACCAGGTCGAACCCCTCTTCCACCAGGTTGACGAAGCGGTTGTCCAGCGACATCTCCACCGTGAGCCCGGGGTGCTGCTGGCAAAAATCGGCCACCGCATCGGCCAGCAGCAGCTCGCCGGAGATGGTGGGCACCGACATCCGCACATGACCGCTCACCTTTTCACCAAAACCCGCCACCGCGTCGAAGGCATCCAGTGCGGCGGCCTTCACATTTTTGGCACCTTGATAGAGCGCCTTGCCCGCCTCGCTCAGGGTGAGCCGGCGGGTGGTGCGATAGAGGAGCTGGACCCCGAGCTCCTCCTCAAGACGCCCGATCCGCTTGCTAACCACTGAATTTGTCAGGGAATTTTGTTCCGCTACCTTGCTGAAGGAGCCGGCCTCCACCACCTGGGCGAAGAGGATGAGGTCGTCAGTACTGGCCATATTTATCGATTTTTGGAACGAATGTTGTTCATTATTTCCATATATCGCGAAAAAAGAACAGGGTAAGGTCACGTCCGCTTAACAAAACAACAACAAGGTGCGCCTCTGCACCGCTCGGACAAGGACGCAATGATGACAGACACCCTGTTGGCCCTGGTGGCCTTCTCGCCGATCGTGGTGGCCGCCGTGCTGCTGGTCGGCCTCAACTGGCCCGCCAAGCGCGCCATGCCCGTCGCCTTCCTGTTGACCGTGTTCATCGCCCTCTGGGGCTGGCAGATGAGCCCGACCCGGGTGCTCGCCTCCACCCTGCAGGGGCTGGTGATCACGGTGACCGTGCTCTGGATCGTGTTCGGCGCCATCCTGATGCTCAACACCCTGAAACACACCGGTGCCATCACCGCCATTCGCGGCGGTTTCACCAACATCTCGCCGGACAGGCGCATCCAGGCCATCATCATCGCCTGGTGCTTCGGCGCCTTTATCGAAGGGGCCTCGGGCTTTGGCACTCCGGCCGCCATCGCCGCGCCGCTGCTGGTGGCCATCGGTTTTCCGGCGCTCGCCGCCGTGCTGCTCGGCATGATGATCCAGTCCACCCCGGTGTCGTTCGGCGCGGTGGGCACCCCCATCCTGGTGGGGATCCACAAGGGGCTGGATAACCAGTCCATCGGCCAGACCCTGAGCGCCGGTGGCAGCAGCTGGGACATCTACCTGCAGCAGGTGACCACCAACGTGGCCCTCATTCACGCCACCGTCGGCACCCTGATGCCGGTGCTGATGGTGATGATGCTGACCCGCTTCTTCGGCCGCAACCGCAGCTGGACCGAAGGGCTCTCCATCCTGCCGTTTGCGATTTTCGCCGGGCTCGCCTTCACCGTCCCCTATGCCCTCACCGGCATGCTGCTCGGCCCCGAGTTCCCGTCCCTCATCGGCGGCCTGGTGGGGCTGGCCCTGGTGGTGACGGCGGCGCGAGCCGGTTTTCTGGTGCCCAAGAACTCCTGGGATTTCGCCCCCGAGAACGAGTGGCCCGCCGAGTGGCTGGGTTCCCTCAAGCTCGATCTCAAAGAGGCCGCCGGTCGCCCCATGTCGCTCATGCTGGCCTGGCTCCCCTATGTGGCGCTGGCGCTCCTGCTGGTGGCGAGCCGGGTGAGCCCGGAGTTCAAGGCAAGCCTCCTGTCGGTGAGCCTCGCCTTCACGGACCTTTTGGGAGAGACGGGGGTCAGCGCCTCCATTGAGCCGCTCTACCTGCCGGGGGGCCTGCTGGTGCTCTGCGCCCTGCTCGCCACCTGGCTGCAGTCGCGCTCCCTCGCCCCCTTCGGGCGGGCACTGGGGGAGTCCAGCCGCACCCTGATCGGCGCTGGCTTCGTGCTGATTTTCACCGTGCCCATGGTGCGCATCTTCATCAACTCCGGCGTCAACGGGGCGGATCTCGCCAGCATGCCGGTGACCACCGCGAATTTTGCCGCCGGGCTGGTGGGGGAGTTCTTCCCGGCCCTCAGCGCCACCATCGGCGCGCTGGGGGCCTTTATCGCCGGATCCAACACGGTATCGAACATGATGTTCAGCCAGTTCCAGTTCGAGGTGGCCCAGACCCTTGGGGTCTCCACCGCCGCCATGCTGGCCCTGCAGGCAGTCGGCGCCGCCGCGGGCAACATGATTGCCATTCACAACGTGGTGGCGGCCTCGGCCACCGTGGGGCTGCTCGGTCGTGAGGGGGCGACGCTGCGCAAGACGGCGCTGCCGACCCTCTACTACCTGCTGGTCACCGGCCTTATCGGGCTGGCGCTCATGTACAGCTTCCACATCTCGGACGCACTGCTGCAGCTCAAGTAAGGAGAGCAAGTGATGAAGGTAATGCGGGTCTACCCGGCCAAGCCGGCCGATGTCTATCTCTACGCCACCTGTCTGGTGGACCTGTTCGACCCGGTGGCGGGGCTCGATGCCATCGCCCTGATCGAGCGGGAAGGGATAAGGGTGCACTTTGTCGAGAAACAGACCTGCTGCGGGCAGCCGGCCTACACCTCGGGTCACGAGGAGGAGGCGCGCAAGGTGGCGCAAAGCCAGATGGCGCTCTTCCCCGAGCCCTGGCCGGTGGTGGTGCTGTCGGGCTCCTGCGGCGGCATGATGCACCACCACTACCGCCGCCTCTTCCCCGAGAGCCCCGAGGTGGCCGATTTTTGCGATCGGGTGTTCGAGCTCACCGAGTTTCTGGCCCGGGTCTGCCGGGTGCGCTGGCACGGGGTGGGGGAGGCGAGCATCGTCATGCACACCTCCTGCTCGGGCCGGCGCGAGATGCAGGTACACACCACGGCCCGCAGCCTGCTGGGGCAGCTCGATGGCGTCACCTTGCATGAACAGGCCTACGAGAGCGAGTGCTGCGGCTTTGGCGGCACCTTCTCGGTGCGCCACCCCCACATCAGCCAGGCCATGGTGGAGGACAAGACCCGCCACCTGCTGGCCACCGGCGCCGACACCCTGGTGAGCGCCGACTGGGGGTGCCTCTTGAACATCAAGGGATCCCTGGCCTATCAGGGCAGGATCTTGCCTGCCACCCACCTGGCGAGCTTCCTGCTCGCCCACAGCCGCCCCGACAGTGACGAAATAGCTCATAACGGCGCCGCTGTTAGCGATTTGGCTCATACCAAAGAGGCCCAGCCCCATGTCTGATCACGCCAAGTATTCGCCGCGCCGCTTCCATCCCCAGGCCGAGGCGGCCCTGGCCGACCCCGTGCTGCGCCAGAACTTTCGCGGCGCCATGGATTACCTGCGCGCCAAGCGCCGGGATGCCTTCGCCGACCCGCAGGAAGAAGCGGCGGTGCGCGATGCGGCGGAGCAAATTCGCCAGCGCTGTCTCTCGCGCCTGCCGGACCTTTTGGAGCAGCTCGAAGCCAACTGCGAGCGCAACGGCATCCGGGTGCACTGGGCCCAGACACCGGCCGAGGCCAACGCCATCATCCTCGGTATCGCCCAGCAACACGGGGTGAGCAGCATCGTCAAGGGCAAGTCCATGGTGAGCGAGGAGGTTGGGTTCAACCACGAGATGGCGCGCCACGGCATCCGCTGCCTTGAGAGCGACATGGGGGAGTTTATCGTCCAGCTCGACGGCGACACCCCGTCCCACATCATCATGCCCGCCATCCACAAGAACAAGCAGGAGGTGAGCGACACCTTCGCCGGTAATCTGGCGGATTTCACCCCCACCACGGACGTGGACGCCCTGATCCAGACCGGGCGGCGGGCCCTGCGCGAAGAGTTTCGCCGCGCCGGCATGGGGCTCTCCGGCGTCAACTTCGCGGTGGCGGAGACTGGCAGCCTCTGTCTGGTGGAGAACGAGGGCAACGGGCGCATGTGCACCACTGTGCCGAAAGTCCATGTGGCCATCACCGGCATCGAGAAGGTGGTGGAGTGCCTATCCGACGTGCCGCCCCTTTACAGCGCCCTGACCCGCTCGGCCACCGGTCAGGCCATCACCACCTACTTCAACGTCATCAGCGGCCCGCGCCGGACAGGGGAGCTGGACGGCCCGGACGAGGTGCACCTGGTGCTGCTCGACAACGGCCGCAGCCAGGCTTACCGGGACGAGGAGCTGCGCAAGACCTTGCAGTGCATCCGCTGCGGCGCCTGCATGAACCACTGCCCGGTCTACACCCGCATCGGCGGCCACGCCTATGGCACCATCTACCCGGGTCCCATCGGCAAAATCATCTCCCCCCACCTGCTGGGGCTGGAAAGCACGAGCGATCTGGTGACCGCATCCAGCCTGTGCGGTGCCTGCGGCGAGGTGTGCCCGGTGCGCATCCCCATTCCCGACCTGTTGCAGCGCCTGCGCCGGGAGGCCAAGCACGACGCACAGCCCGGCCACGAACCGCTGGCGGGGCAGGGGGCGGCCAAGAGCCGGCTCGAGACCCTTGCCATGCAGGGCTTTGCCTTTGCCGCCACCCACCCGCGCCTCTATCACGCCGCGACCGGGGTGGCCGGTCGCCTGCGGGGCTTGATGCCCAAACACCTGGGCCCCTGGACCCAGTGCCGCGAAGCCCCCAAACCCGCCCCCCAGAGCCTGCACGCCCTGCTGCGCCAGAAGAAGAAGGAGTCCTGAGATGTCGAGCAAAGAGGCCATATTAAGCCGCCTGCGCGGCGCCGCTACCCCCATGGCCCACGCCCCCCATGGCTGGCAGCCCTGGCGCGGGGCAGATGACGGCGCGCGGCGTGAGCGCTTTGTTGCCGGGATCAGCGCCA
Organism: Aeromonas sp. R7-1; assembly: GCF_040908115.1. Lineage (NCBI taxonomy): Bacteria > Pseudomonadati > Pseudomonadota > Gammaproteobacteria > Aeromonadales > Aeromonadaceae > Aeromonas > Aeromonas sp. R7-1. Next base: position 40,410 of record NZ_JBFODD010000054.1, read on the forward strand.
GCCATGCCGAGATCCTCACAGTCCAACAGGCAAACCTTGCCCGGGATCTGGCCGCCTGGCTGGATGGGGAAGCAATAACGCATCTGGCCTGTGGTCAGGGCGGCCGTTGGCAGGAGGAGGTCGCGGCCGCTTGCGCCGGGCGATCTGTGCTGACCCCCGCAGGCGAGTTCGCGAGCTGGAAGGACGATCTGTTCGACGTCTGTCAGGCGGGTATTACCCACTGCGCGGGCGCCATCGCCGACACCGGCACGCTCGTATTGCTGCCGGATAACGGTGAGCCGCGCACCTTGTCCCTGGTGCCCCCCTGCCATATCGCCCTGCTGGCGGCCTCCACCATCGCCGACAACCTGGCGGGGCTGGTGGCGGCCGGGCGCTGGCAGCAGGCCATGCCCACCAATCTGTTGCTGGTCTCCGGCCCCTCCAAGACCGCCGACATCCAGCAAACCCTGGCCTACGGCGCCCACGGCCCGAGCCGCCTGTTGGTCGTGCTGGTGGAGGATTGCTGATGCGCTGGAATGAATTTGACGCCGCCGTGCTCTCGCGCATTGCGCCGGAGCGGCTGGTGAGCGACCCGGATCTTCGGCTGGCCCACGGCACGGACGCCAGCTTCTACCGCCTGGTGCCCGAGCGCATCGTGCGCCTCGACTCTTTGGATGAAGTGCGCTTCGTGCTGTCGGTGTGCCGCGAATTGGGCCTGCCGTGCACCTTTCGCGCCGCCGGTACCAGCCTCTCGGGCCAGGCCCTGAGCGATTCGGTGCTCATCACCCTGACCGACAGCTGGCGCGGCCACCGCATTCTGGACAATGGCGCGCGCATCGCCCTGCAACCCGGGGTGATCGGCGCCGATGCCAACCGCTATCTGGCCCCTCTGGGGCGCAAGATTGGGCCGGATCCCGCCTCCATCAACGCCTGCAAGCTCGGTGGCATCGCCGCCAACAACGCGAGCGGCATGTGCTGCGGCACCGCCCATAACAGCTATCACACCCTGCACGCCATGACCCTGCTGCTGGCCGATGGCACCGTGCTGGAGAGTGGCGACCCTCACAGTCGCGCCGCCTTGGCGGCTGTGCGCCCGGAGCTGCTCACGGGGCTTGCCGCCCTGCGCGCCGAGGTGCTGGCGAACGCCGAGCTTGCCGCCAAGATCCGCCACAAGTACCGGCTCAAGAACACCACCGGCTACGCCATCAATGCCCTGCTCGACCATGAGGATCCCGTCGATATCCTCACCCACCTGATGATCGGCTCGGAGGGAACCCTCGGCTTTATCGCCGAGGTGGTGCTCGATACCGTGCCCGAATACCCCCACAAGGCCTCGGCCCTGCTGGTGTTCCGGGACGCCGAGCAGGCCTGTCTGGCCACCTCGCGCCTGAAAAGTGCGCCGGTGGCGGCGGTGGAGCTGATGGATGGGCGATCCCTTCGCTCGGTGGCGGGCAAGCCCGGTCTGCCGGACTTTATCAAGACGCTGGATCTGGCCGCCTGCGCCCTGCTTGTCGAGGTGCATGGGGAATCGAAAGAGGCGCTGGTGGATCGCTGCGAGCAGGTGACGGCCATGGCCGCCGAGTTCGCCCAGGTCGCCTCTGTGCCTTTTACCAGCGACAGCGCCGGGCTCTGGGCCATTCGCAAGGGGCTTTTCCCGGCGGTGGGGGCGGTGCGCACCACCGGCACCACCGTCATCATCGAGGATGTCGCCTTTCCCATCGAGCGCCTGGCCGAAGGGGTGGTGGGGCTGCAAGCCCTGTTCGATAGCTTCCAATACGGTGAAGCCATCATCTTCGGCCACGCGCTGGAGGGGAACCTGCACTTCGTCTTTACCCAGGGGTTCGACGATCCGGCCCAGGTGGCCCGCTACGGCGCCTTTATGGATGCGGTGGCGGAGCTGGTCGCCGTGCGCTTTGGCGGGTCCCTCAAGGCCGAGCATGGCACCGGCCGCAACATGGCCCCCTATGTGGAGCTGGAATGGGGGCCGGAGGGGATGGCGCTGATGCGCCGCATCAAGGCGCTGCTGGACCCCGACGGCCTGCTCAATCCCGGCGTCATCATCAACGACGACCCCAAGGCCCACCTGGCCCACCTCAAGCCCATGCCGGCGAGCGATGCCATCGTGGATCCGTGCATCGAGTGCGGCTTCTGCGAGGCGGTCTGCCCCTCGCGCACCCTGTCACTGTCGCCGCGTCAGCGCATCGTGCTCTATCGCGAACTGGCCCGCCGCAATCGTGCCGATGAGCCCTCCCGCGAGCTGGCCCGGCTGTTTGACTATCAAGGGATTGAGACCTGTGCCGCCACTGGGCTGTGCGCCGATCGCTGCCCGGTCGGCATCAACACCGGCAGCCTGATCAAGAAGCTGCGCACCGACAAATACCAGCGTTTCGTGCCCATTGCCCGCTGGAGCGCCGATCACTTCGTAGGGGTCACCCGCACGGCCCGTGGGGCGCTGGGCCTCAAAGCCATTGCCGGCAAGCTGCTGGGGGAAAAAGCGCTGGCAGGATTGGTGAACGGGGTTCGCCATCTGAGCGGCCAGCGCACGCCCGCCTGGCTGCCCACCCTGCCGGGGCCGAGCCGTTACCGGTGGTCGCAAGGGGAGGGGAGCCATGGCGGATCCAGCGAGGACATTGGAGAGGATCGCGCCGTGGTGTACCTGCCGTCCTGCGCGAGCCGGGTATTCGGCCAGCAGGAGGATGCCCCTTCACTGCCGGATGTGGTGTTATCTCTGCTCAAGAAGGCGGGCTGCCGGGTCATCGTGCCGGCGAGAGTTGAGGGGCTCTGCTGCGGCATGCCCTATGACAGCAAGGGGATGGTCGAGGTGGCCGCTGCCAAGCGTACTGAGCTGGCCGAGGCGCTGTGGCAGGCAAGCGAGCAGGGGCGCTGGCCCGTGCTGCTCGACACCAGCCCCTGTGTGCAGCGACTGCTGTCGGGGGCGCTCGGCAAGGGCCTTCGGGTGTTCGAGCCCTCTGCCTTTGTGCTGGAACACCTGCTGCCCCACCTTGAACTGACCCCCATCGATGAGACAGTGATGCTCCATATCACCTGCAGCAGCCGGCGCATGGGGCTGGGGGATAAGATGCTGGCGGTGGCCCGCGCCTGTGCCCGGGAGGTGATAGTCCCTGAGCATATCCAGTGCTGCGGCTTTGCCGGCGACAAGGGGCTGATGACCCCGGAGCTCAACGCCGCGGCGCTTGCCTGCCTGCCCGCTCAGGTGCCCAGGGATTGCCGTCAGGGATTCAGCAACAGCCGCACCTGTGAAATGGGGCTCAGCCAGCACGCTGGCATTCCCTATCACAGCATCCTCTATCTGGTGGATCAGGCGGCGAGATAGAGAAAAAAACGGCAGGATAACTATCCTGCCGTTTTCAATGGGGTGAACAAGGTGGCTTAAAAACGGGACTTGTCTGGTGCTACGTGCTATGAAAGGGGCCGATACTGATACGAACGATGGTAAGGAAAAATTGATGACGCCGCTAAACCACTATCTGCCTGCCTATCACTTCTGTGAAGAGCACGCCCGCGACATTGCCGCCGACCCGCGCACCGTCATCCAGGCGGCGGCCAACTATCGACCGGAAGCGGATCCGGCCTTTCGCCACCTGATCGGCTTGCGGGAAGTGCCGATGCGCCTTGGGCATCTTCTTGGCCGCCAACAGAGCGCCAGCCCGCCTCCCTTTGGCTTGGACAGATTCGTGCCGCTCGACAGCCAGGACGACAACACGCTGCTCTACGGCCTTGTCGGCCGGTTCTGGCGGCCGGACTTTGGTCTGGTGACCATGGCGGACAGTCAGGCGTATCTGGACTTTGCGGCGCCAGGCGTCGCCAAGCTCGCCCTGGGGTTTTCGGCCAGCCGCCAGCCAAACGGCACCACCCGGTTGACCACCCAGACAAGGGTGTTCTGCCCGGATCTGGCCTGCCGCCTCAAGTTCGCACCTTACTGGTATCTGATCCGCCCCGTCAGCGGCCTGATCCGGCGCCGGATACTGGGTGCCATCAAGGCAGAAAGCGAAAGAGGGTTGTAAGGCCATGCCGGAGTGTTCACCTGTACTTTCACTTTTTGGCACAAACAGAAGATGAGGGATTAATGACTTCTGAGTTCCCCATTGCCGTGCCTGCAGCCATGGAATACAGCTGCACCTGAGAAATGAGGTGGTAACAGTATTCCCTATCACAGTATCCTCATCTGGTTGATCAAGTGGTGAGATAAAGAAGTAGGTGCAAGAGTCGGGAGTTTATCTGGCCATTAACTGCTTCACGACAAGTTCCCATTAAGTAATGTTCAACTCAGCCAAGATGCGATAGACACTAACCCTACTGGAATAACGATCATCATTACTAGAACACCAAGGCAGCCGCTACCCCGGTTTGATGATGAGTGGAAATCATTATTTGTTGTTTCTCGGTTACTCAACCATTCAGCATGGCAATTTGAGCAATAGAGTTTCATTGTTCCCGTATTCCAAGCGCGAATGGTGCGATTGTCAAACGGGGCATTGCAGCGACAACGAGAACAGGTAAAGAATTTTTTTGAAGGTTTTTTGGGACGACTGAAGAGAGCAAGTAATATCATTGCAAACAATGCAATAGGAAGTGATATCGCAAGGTCTTTTTCTTTATAATATTTAAAGCCAGTAAAAGTTATCAAAACTATAGCCAAGATTAAAAAAACATAATCCAGAGGTGTTTTTCTGACAGGTTCAAGTATGATTTTTTTATCACTTGGCCCTCCCTTAGAACGAGAGCTTTGTTTGGAAGGTTGTTTGATAGGACGAAGAGTCCAACCTTCACAGTAAACTTCTGTCGCTCTCACCCGTCGCTGACTATCGGTGTCAGTCTCAAACAACACCTCGTCATTAATCTGTGGCCTTCTGTCATTAGGGTTCACAGCAGAGATATGGAAGAATATTTTTTCTGAACCATCCTCTGGCGTAATAAATCCAAAGCCCTTGCCATCATTCCATTGAGTAACTTTCCCTTTCATTTTCTTCCCTGGGTATCAAATGTTGAATTGACTGTGTTAATGAACAAGGGATTGACAAAGAAAATGATTTTTTATTCTTGTATCCCTAGGTGCTTTCTACATAGAGGAGGATCTCACTGAGATTGTCATGTCGTATAACACACTCAATCTCGATTTTATAAACCCTGCCTAACTATAAAACAATGGTGTTTACTGGTATCCAGTTATATTTCATTACTCACTAAATCACACGACTACCGCACGGAATATAGCCTCCATTGTGCTGTGGTTAACTGATTGAGGATGTACGAACCGTAGTCGCTCCCTGGCTGCCTTTAGGGCTGGCGCATAAACAGGGTACCAAGTACAGCAGCATATGTTGAGCAAAATGTTTTACTTTGGGTGTGGGTTGGTGAGTATTTTTGATGGGGATCAGAAATTGGATAGGGCAGGATATTGGGTGCTGGCTGTTATTGGGAAGTTGCCTCAGAACCAAACCGTAGAGATGGTAATGGGGCGTAGACTTCGCCCCGCAACACACAAAGAGACGCAGCGAGAAATGAGGCAGGCCTTGGGTTCAATACCCCGTCATCTCCAGATAACCGACGCCTTTTGCATCCCCCGAGACGGATACCGCCCCTTCCCAGTAGTCAAAGCGCCCCGTCATGGCCTGATTGGCTTGGCGGGCACGGATCGTCAGGTTCAACTCGGCGGCTTCCAGTTGCCACTCGATGGGGTAGGCTTGCCCCTTGGGGCCGCGCCAGGTCTTGCCGGGGGTGAGACGGATACGATCTGGGCTTAATACCCGGCTGCTGCCGTCCCGTTCGATCAGGATGCCGTAGTGGTTCTCAGGCTCGGTGCGTCCTGCCTTGGTGCGCAGGCGAAACAGCATCAGCTCGCGGCCATCCTCAAATTGCAGCGAAAACCAGTCCCAGCCCGATTGCCACTCGGCCAATACCGAGCTGCTCCACTCGTGATCAAACCAGCCCTCACCGCTGACGTGGCGGGTCTCGCCATCCAGGGTCAGGGTGCCGCTGATGGTCAGGCGGGGGTAGGAGTAGTAGAAGGAGGCATTGCCCGGGCTCTTCTCGCTGTAACCCGCTTTGCCCTGTAGCACCGCGGGCTTGGCGGCGCTCACCTTCACATCAAGATCCCCCGCCTTGCTCTGCACCTTGAGGGTGGCGGGAAAGAGCGCTTCTCCTTGAGAGGCCAAGACCCACTCTTTCAGCCAATACTCACCGCCGCTGGCACCGGCGAGCCCCGGCCCCTGGCGGCTGGTGCGCTCGTCCTGCTGGTGGCTGCCTTTGCTCACATCCGTGATGGCGAACTGGGCCAGCCAGAGCTGGGGGGTGAGCCAGGGGTTGTCGGATGTTATCTCCTGCTCGATGCCTTGGCGAAACAGGGTCCACTGCATGCCGTAGCCGCGTCCCTGCTCGTCTTTGAGGTTGCCGGTGAGATACCACCACTCGGAGCGGTAGTCGGGGTGGGCACCGTGATCCGTGGGCAGGTGGATGGACTGACCCGGCAGAGCCTTTTTGAAGTGATTGTTGCCGCCGCCAAGGATGGCACCCAGATCGCTGGCCTGCGCGTGGCCGCTTATGGCAACAAGCGGGATCAAGAGGGCTGCAAGCCACAGGGTCTGTAAAGAGGACAAGATCCCCCTCACCCTGGCCCTCTCCCGAAGGGAGAGGGGATGGTTCGCGGCAGCTCTCTGCGCTTCTCTGCGCTGAATCAAGTGCGGTGACAGAGATCTGGTCAATGGGAACGTCAAGCCATGGCTGAGCCAGAGCGCCAACCGATATGTCATACCACTCTCCTTGCGGCGTACCAGGAGGCGAGCGCGCCACAGACGGGGGCGAGCAGGAGCGCCGTGACGGCGTGCAGGGGGGCGGCCTCGAAGGCCAGCCGCCAGCCGAAGGCGCGGGGGTTGACCACCTCAATCAGCACCCAGGCAAGGCCATAGCCCACCGGCAGTGCCAACAATGCCGTGAGCAGCCCCAATCCCGCCCCTTGCCACACCAGCAGCCGGCGGCAGTGGCGGGGGCTCAGGCCAAGGCTCTGCAGGGTCTGCAACTCGCCGCGCCGGGCCAGTCCCAGCACCATGAAGGCCGAGCCGATGCCGACGAAGGCGATCCCCAGGATCAGCAACTTCAATAGTTCGGTCACCACGAAGGTCTGGTCGAACACCCTGAGGGCGGCGGCGTGGATGGCGGGGGCGGGCAACAGGTTCACCTGCTCACCAAACTGGCTCCTGAGCCTGTCGCCAAGGCGCTCGGGATCCGGGCTGAAGAGGGCAAGGGATTGCACCTTGCCCCCTTCGAAGGCGTGCAGTATCTGTCCCTTGTCGCTGCCGTAATCCTGATAGACGCCGGTGACGGTGAGCGTGCGTGGCCCCTGCTCGCCGCTCACCTCGAGGCGCTGGCCCACCCTGACCCCGAGGCGTACCGTCAGCGGTTCGCTCGCCAGCACCTCGTCGGGAGCGGCGGGCCAGCGCCCGGCCAGCAGGGGATAGGCGGCTTTGAGTTCGGGAATAAAGTCCATCTGCGCCCACTCGATGGGCTGCCCCTGCCAGCGGGCGGGGAGCACGGCGCGGCGGGAGGCGGCGCGCACGTCCGGCGCGGCGAGGATGGTGTTGAGGGTCTGCTCGCCGAGGGCGCCCCTGCTGCCCGCCACCCCCTTGGGAGCGGTGACGTAGAGATCGGCGGCCAGGCGCTGGCCGAGCCAGATCTCCACGCTCGAGCGAAAGCTCGACACCATGACCCCGATGCCGATGGCTGCGGCGATGGCCAGTTGCAGCGCCATCACCGCGATGGCGGTGCGATCCAGGTGATAGAGGGTTTCGGCCACCCCGAGCCGGGCGGTGAGGGGGCCGCGTGCACGCAGCCGCCCCAGCAAGGAGCGAAGGGCATCGGGCAGCAGGAGGGCCATGGCGAGCAGCCAGCCCCCGGCCACGAAGAGGGCGCCGCCAAGGCCAGTGTAGGGCTGCCACAGACACAGGGCGCACAGCAGCAGGATGGCGATGGCAAGCCCCCGGCGTTGCCAGGGGTGAGCCGGCGGGCGACTGTTGCCCTCTCGCAGCGCAAGGGGGGATTGGCGCAGCAGTTGCCACCAGCCGGGCAGGTTGGCGGCAAGCATCCCCAGAAGACCAATCACCAGCGCCTTGCCAAGGCTCGTCGGGGAGAGGCGCAGCAGGTCGATGGGGTTGGGGCCATAAAGGTCGGCCAGCGCCTGGGTGAGCTGCCCCATCAGGGCGAGGGCCAGCAGGCTCCCCAGCAGCAGCCCGAGCAGGGTGCCGAGGGTGGCGAGGATCAGGATCTCCAGGGTCAGCCAGCGCAGCACCCGGCGCGGCGGCATCCCGAGGATGATGAGCTGGGCGAGCAGGGGACGGCGCACGCTCTGCACGAAGCGCTGGGCGTTGAACACCAAAAACAATCCCACCGCCATGGCGAGCAGGGAGAGGGCGGTGAGGTTCAGGGCCAGCGCATCCCCGAGCTGGCTGGCATCGAGCGCCGGGCTGATGGGCTCGAGCCAGAGGGGCTGATGGGGGGCATAGGATTGCAGGGCCGCCTGCAGGGCTCTTTGCAAGGTATTGGCCTCTTGCTCACTGAGTTTGAAGACGATGCGATCCAGTCTGCCTTCCTTGCCAAGCAGGGGCTGGGCGAGGCCGATGTCGGTCACCAGCAGCCGCTCCATGGGGACGGCGCCGGGCTCGAAGGTGCCCGCCAGGGTCAGGGTCAGGGGGCGTTGCCCCTCATCCCCCAGCACAAAGGTTCGCGACTGGCCCGGTTGCCAGTCAAGGCGCCTCGCCTCGGGGGCGGCCAGCCAGACACTGTCGCCGCGATTCAACGAGACATCGGGTTGGCTGTCTGGCGCATCGCCAAAGAGGCGGCGCAGGGGGCCGGGGTTGAAGAGATCCATCCCCAGCAACTGGAAGCTGCGCCCCTGCTCGTCCTTGAGCCAGGCGTGAAGCTCTGGCATGGCGTCAAGGTTCGGCTGGCTTCGCACCAGCCTCACGTAGACTTGCTCATCCAAGCCACCCTGGGGGGCCAGGCGGTAGTTGGCCTCCCCGGCGAGCTGGCTGCGGGCGGCGACGAAGTTGGTGCGGGCGCTGTGGTTCAAGAGCTCGATGGCCACCACCAGGGTGACCCCGAGGGTGAGCCCGGCCAGGCTCATCAAGAGCAGCCAGGGGTGAGCGCGATAGAGGCGCAGCAGCGCCTTGAGCGGCAACATCAGCAGGCCTCCCGGCAGACGTCAGCCATGGCGGCGCCCCTTGAGCTCGACCAGCTGCCCCCCTTCAAGGCGCAGCACCCGATCCGCCAGGTCGCCATAGCCCGGGTTGTGGCTCACCAGCAAGAGACCGGCGCCGGTATCGCGCACCGCGCTCATCATCAGGGCCATCACCTGCTCGGCGTTGTGTTCATCAAGGCTCCCGGTGGGTTCGTCGGCGAGCAGCCAACGGGGCTGATGAATGAGGGCACGGGCCAGCGCCACCCGCTGGCGCTGGCCGCCGGAGAGCTGTTCCGGCCAGGCGTGGCGTTTGTGGCTCATGCCAAGGCGCGCGAGCAGGGCATCGAGGCGCCCATCGTCCTGGGGCAGGTTGTTTATCTGAAGGGGCAGGGCGAGGTTCTCGGCCACGGTCAGGGTCGGCAGCAGGTTGAAATCCTGATAGACGATGCCGAAATGGCGCCCGCGAAGCCGGGCCCGCTCGTTTATCGGCAGGGTGTCGAGACGGGTCTCTTCCAGCCAGATCTCCCCCTCGTCCGGGGCGATGAGACCGGCGATGAGGTTGAGCAGGGTGGACTTGCCACAGCCGCTTTGCCCCAGCAGCAGGCAGGTTTCCCCCGGGGTGAGGGCGAGATCCAGCCCCTCAAACAGGGGGAGCGTCTCGCCGCCGTTGGCGAAGCGTTTACTGAGGTTGCGCAGGCTAAGCATGGGATAACCGTTTGATGGTCAATGGCTTTCACAATGTCCGTCACTATGCCAGTTAGTGATCGCGCCTGCAAAAGGGATGGGGATCCTCGCTGGATCCCGCTCGCCTGAGGTGGTTAGAATAGGGCCTTCCATGGGTCACAGGATGAGCAAGGATGTTACACAAGCAAGTCAGTTTTATCGTCGACAGCAAGGGCGTCAAGCAGGCTGCCGTGGTCCCCATCGATATCTACAACGAGCTGATGACCCTGCAAAAGGCCCTCTCCGACAACAAGCCGGGGGAGCGCGAGCTCTACCACTTCAACGGCAAGGGGGCAGAGGCCCATGGTTATCCGGTGGGCAAGCGGCAGAACCCCGGTTTCATGGTCCAGGCGGGCTCCACCGCCAACGGCGAGGATGCGGCCTCCCTGCGCGAGGCGGTGATCGAGCTGCGCCAGGAGCTGCTGGGCAAGGGGGTGCTCGTTCCCCACCCCGAAGGGGGCTTCATCTTTACCGCTGATCAGCTCTTCAACAGCCCGAGCCTGGCCGCGAGCCTGGTGGCGGGCAACAACCGAAGCGGGCTGGATGCCTGGCAAAACAGCGCAGGCTACACCCTCAAGCAATCGGGTTTTGGCAAGAAGACCTCCTGATGACGGGGCCCGGCAACGGGCCTCGCTCATGTTTGCCTGAGTGCCCGCGGCGGGCCGCTCATCAGGATGACAAAGAGGCGGCTTCCCTTTGCGCTGCTAGCCTCAATGCCAGACGCCTGCCAGGAGATGCCGCCATGTCTGGACTCCTTCGCCTCGTGCCCGGGGCGGCCCTGCTCAGTGCCCCCGCCGCTGCGGGCAACGGCCCCCTCGATCTGACCCACAGCGGGGTCGGGCTCTTCGCCCTCGCCATCTTCGCCCTGGCTTATGCCCTGGTGATGGCCGAGGAGTACCTGAAGCTGCGAAAATCCAAGCCGGTGCTGGTGGCCGCCGGCATCATCTGGATAGCCATCGGCCTGGTCTATACGGGGCAGGGGCACAGCGAGCTGGCTCAGGCCGGGTTTCGCCACAACCTGCTGGAGTATGCCGAGCTGATGCTCTTCTTGCTGGTGGCCATGACCTATGTGAACGCCATGGAGGACAGGCTGCTGTTTGCCGTGCTGCGGGTACGCCTGGTGCAGGCGGGCTTCAGCCTGCGTACGCTCTTCTGGCTCACCGGTTTTCTCGCCTTTTTCATCTCCCCCGTGGTGGACAACCTCACCACGGCGCTGCTGATGTGTTCAGTGGTGCTCAACGTGGCCAACGGGGAGCGCCGCTTCATCAACCTGGCCTGCATCAACATCGTCGTGGCGGCCAATGCGGGCGGCGCCTTCAGCCCCTTTGGCGACATCACCACCCTGATGGTGTGGCAGGCGGGCAAGGTGCCGTTCCAGCAGTTCTTGCTGCTCTTCATCCCCGCCCTGCTCAACTTCCTGGTGCCGGCCACCCTGATGAGCCTGATGGTGCCCCGTCTGGTGCCCGCCATGCCGGGCGAGATGGTGGTGCCAAGGCGCGGCGCCGTTGTCATCGTGCTGCTCTTTGTGCTCACCATAGTGACCGCCGTCGCCTGCCATCACTTCCTGGGGTTGCCCCCCGTGCTCGGCATGATGATGGGGCTGGGCTACCTGCAATTTTTCAGTTTCTATCTGCGAAAGACCCAGCCCGTCACCCTGGCCCGGGCACGGGCGCTGTATGAGCGCACCGGGGACGAGGCCAGGCTGCTGCGTCTGGGCTCGGTGGTGCCGTTCGATGTGTTCAACAAGATTGCCAAGGCGGAGTGGGACACCCTGCTCTTCTTCTACGGGGTGGTGATGTGCGTCGGCGGCCTCGGGTTTATGGGGTATCTGGCGCTTGCCTCCCATTTCCTCTACGACGGCGGCGATCCGACCCTGGCCAACGTCGCCATCGGCCTGCTCTCCGCCCTGATCGACAACATTCCGGTGATGTTCGCCGTGCTCTCCATGGAGCCGCAGATGAGCACGGGGCAGTGGCTGCTGGTGACATTGACCACCGGGGTGGGGGGCAGTCTGCTTTCGGTCGGCTCCGCCGCCGGGGTGGCTCTGATGGGGCAGGCCAGGGGCATGTATACCTTCGTCGGGCACCTCAAGTGGTTGCCTGCCATTTTGCTTGGCTATATGGTCGGCATAGGGGCGCACCTGTGGCTCAACAGCGCCCTGTTTTAGGCAACCCGGTTCCAGGCACCAGGGAGAGGCAAGATGGGACAACTGTTCGAGGCGCTTTCGCCGCGCCATGTCACCTTTATCGAGGGGCAGAAGATCTTCTTTGTCGGTACGGCAGCCGCGAAGGGATCGGTCAATCTCTCCCCCAAGGGCGGGGATTCGCTGCGCGTCCTCGATGCCCACACCCTGGCCTGGCTCAACCTGACCGGCAGCGGCAACGAGTCCGCGGCCCAGGTGCTGCAACAGCCGCGCATGACGGTGATGTTCTGCGCCTTCGAGGGGGCGCCGCTTATTCTGCGGGCCTATGGCCAGGCACGGGTGCTGCACCGCACTGATCCGCAGTGGCCGTCGTTGCTGGCGCTGTTCCCCCCAAGCGTCGCGGCTCGCCAGATCTTCCTGCTGGACATTGAACGGGTCCAGACGTCGTGCGGCATGTCGGTGCCTCTGTTTGACTATCAGGGAGACAGGGAGGATCTTGCCAACTGGTCGGCACGCCAGGGGCAGGAGGGGATAGAGGCCTACTGGCGCAAGAAGAACCAGCTAAGCCTGGACGGGCTGGAGAGCGAGATCCTGGCGCGCAGTGGGTTGCAGGCCGATGACTGAGGCCTGCGCCCCGATGCAAAAAGCCCTGTCCATGGACAGGGCTTTTTCATTGCAAGGCATCAGGGGACGCGCTTGCCGCTCAGCAGCCAGTAACTGAGGGCCGACCCCAGGCCGCAGCCGGCGATGGCGATGGCCATGGGGAGCGGCGATTCGGGGGGATTGAGGTTGACCAGGACCCCCACCAGGGCCCCAAGGCCAAAGCGCAGGGTGCCCGCCAGTGCCGAGGCGGTGCCTGCGGACTGGGGGAAGTGGCCCATCAGGCCGGTCATGGCGTTGGCCCCCACCAGGCTGATGTGGCCGACGAAGAGCACGACGGGGATGACGATGCCCCACAGGCCGCCAGTCTGGCTCCAGGCGTTGTAGATGAGCAGGGCCCCGGCCAGCGGCAGCACGGTCAGGCCGTATCGCAGCATGCGCTCGGCACCCACCCCTTTCACCAGCCGGCTGTTGGCGAAGGTGACCACCATCATCAGCAGGATATTGAGGCCAAAGAGCCAGCCGTAGTGCTCGGTCGGCACCTTGAAATACTCGATGTAGACATAGGGGGAGGCGCTCAGGAAGGCGAACATGCCGGAGCTCGACAGGGCGCCGCACAGCACATAGCCCATGGCTCCACGGTGGGAGAGCACCCCCCAGTAGTTGCGAAGCACCTGCCCGAGTCGCAGGGGCTGCTTGTGCTCGGGTTTGAGGGTCTCCTCAATCTTCCACTGCATCACCAGGCAGATGAGCAGGCTGATGGCCACCAGCAGCCAGAAGATGACCCGCCAGTCGCTGTGAGCGCTGATATACCCCCCCACCACGGGGGCCACCAGGGGGGCGAGGGTCATCACCAGGATGACGAAGGACATGGCGCGGGAAAACGCATCCTTCTCGAACAGGTCGCGCAGCAGGGCGTTGACCACCACGGAACCCGCGGCGCCCCCTGCGGCCTGCAACATACGCCAGGCGAGGAGCTCAGGCAGGGAGTCCGCCATGGCGCAGCCCACGGAGGCCACGGCAAACATCGTCAGGCCCGCCAGGATCACCGGCTTTCTGCCGAAGCTGTCGGCGAGCGGCCCGTAAAAGAGCTGGCCGATGGCAAAGCCCCCCAGGAAGGCGCTGATGGTGAGCTGGGCGCCGTCGATGCTGGTAGCCAGATCCCGGGCGATGGCGGGAATGGCGGGCAGATACATGTCCACCGCGAGGGGAGTCAGGCCCGCCAGGGCGCCGAGCAGGATGAAGAGGAAACGGGGGGAGAGGGAGCTGGCTTGGGGCATAGGGTATCCGAGTCGTGGGCTGGGCCGGGTTAAGAGGCAGGTGTTGAGTCTATCAGTTTTGGCGGGCGCGATCAGGTGCATCCTGCCCGATGCTCTTTTGTCTGGTGTGGCGCCAGAGCAGCCAGAGCCAGGCAAGCCATCCGAGCAGGGAGAGGGCATTGCCGGTGCGCTCCGGCCAGCGCGCCGCCAGGGTCAGGGTGAGGCTGTGGTGGCCCGCCGGAACCCAGAGTTGCATCAACCCCTGGCGATTGGCGCTCACCGTCAGCGCCAGGTGCCCGTCGAGGCGGGCCTCCCAGCCGGGGTAATGGTATTGGTGCAGGACCAGCCGGGTCGGCACCCGGGCCTTGATCTCCAGCGCCAGGGCGCGGGGTTGCCAGCGGGTCAGGGTCCAGCTTGCGCCTGGCGGTTCGGCGCTGACGGGCGGCTGGAATTCCTCCTTCCAGGCGAGCAGGGTCGGGGCAAACATGCCCCCCGGCACCTGCCTTGGCCTGTATTCCCGGGCACTGCGCTTGCTGTCGAACTCGAATGCCATGGCTTCCCGTTCGGGGGCCTGGGTGAGGGGGGCGTGACGCACATAGGCCAGGGTGGAGAGGAGGGTCAGCAGAAATACTACCCACCAGAGCCCCTGCCAGAGACGATGGGGCTGGGTGCCGAGCGCCACCACGGCGACCGTGGCAAGGGCGAGCACCAGGTTGAGCCGCCAGGGAAACTGCACCCGCTGCAAGGGGGGAAGCAGGCTCCAGAGAGGCTGGCTCGGGGGCAGCATCATCAGGAAGGCGACGACGCCGATCGCCCCCCAGCACAGCAGCTCGGGGTGGCGCGGCTCCCGGGCGGCGGCCCAGGCGATGAGCAGCAGGGCCAGGGTCAGCATGCTTTGCCACGCTAGGTGACCGCGAAAACGCCAGTCCTCCCAGGCGCTGGGCAGGCGGTCGAGAAAGTTGCGCCTGTAGTCGAACATGCCGCCGCGCATCAGCTCCATGGAGATGGCCCCCTGATCCGCCAGGGCGGGCAGCAGCAGGGCGGCTGCCATGCAAAGCCCCACCCCCTGGGCGCCGAGGGCTTGCCAGCAGGGCGTCAGAGTGCGGGTGCGTCTGGCGAACCAGAAGGCGCGCAAGGTGACCAGCCCCATCATGAGCAAGAGGCCGGGGAGGTGGGAGAAGGCCAGCAGCGCCAGCCCCAGGATCAGCAGGGGCAACCCCTGAGGTCGTTCGCGGTGGGCGAGATCCTGCCCCAGCAGAATAAGGGGAGCCCAGGCGAAGGCCCAGAACTCCGCCAGGGCGAAGCGGGCATAGAGATCCATGGCGACATGATAGGGCAGCGCCAGATAGAGCAGGCTGGCGGCCAGGGCTCGGCCAGGGGGCGTGGTGGCACGCAGCCACAGATAGGCAAACACCCCGGAGAGCAGCAGGGCCAGGGTGGCGCTGCCAAGCAAAGGGTAGATGGCCTGCTGGGGGAGGGCACCGGGCCCGGCAAAGAGGGCGCTGACGTAGTAGGGGAGCGGGGGATAGAAGAAGAAGGTGGGGCTGCCGAAGCCGCCGTTCATGGCCATCAGCCAGCGGGGATAGAGTTCCCCCTGCCAGAGCTGACGGGCAAAGTAGTGGCCGGAGAGCAGGTGATGAAACAGATCGTGTCCCTGGCTGCCCCCCTGCCACCAGAGCGGCAGCATCAGCAGGGCGCAGGCCAGCAACAGGGCCAGCGCGACCCGTATCCCCTCCCCGGTTCCGCTCGTGTTTCTTTCCATTGCACTGGTTCCTGACAGACCCGGCTGTGAGTGTAGACGAGTCGTGCGATGCCCTCGCAAGTGCCCGGTTTAGCGGGGCAGGGCGAGCCAGAGGCCGGGTTCGGCGTGAAAGCGGGGGGCAAACCAGAGGGTGTCATAAGGGCCTGGTAGCGCCTCTGCCCCCAGGGGGCGGCGGCTGAGGCGGCAGGCCCCCTGGGTGAGCGCAAGGGCGGCATCCCCCCGGTACCAGCCGTCGGTGACGGGCAGGGTTGTGGTTTCCCTAAGCAGCCTCACTCCCCACTGGGTCACCAGCGCCGGGCAGTTTTTTTCGGCGACTCTGGCCGCCTGCACCATGGCGGATGGGCGGGGTGGGGTGAAGGTCACCGCGAGCAGCAGCAATCCGGCCAACGCGACCAGCCCAACTCCTCGGCGTGGCAGCCAGCCTGCCAGCAGCACGAGGCCGAGCAGGGTGATGGGCGCGAGATGGCGGGGATTGTCCGGATTCTGGCCAACCAGGGTCCACAGCAGCAGAACGAGCCAGTAGAGGGGCCAGAGCACGGAGGGGGCTGGATTGTGATCCTTTGAGCGTTGCCAGAGCGGCAGTATCAGCAAGGCCCCCATCAAGAGGGGCCAGAGTGGGGTCAGCTGATCGTTGAAGGTATTCGCCCAGCTCAGCAGTCGATCCCCGTGGGCTGCCGCCGTGTTGCCCCACAGGGTAAAGTGGCCGTCGGTAAAGCGCCGCCCCTCGGCAAAATAGGCCCAGCCGTCGGCCTGCCAGACACACAGCAGGCAGGCTAGCCCTACCAGCGCGATGGGGAGCACAAATCTGACGCGGTTGCCCTGCTGCGCCATCCCAAGCCAAAGGGGCAGCAGGGTCAGCACGAAGTAGGAGGGACGCAGCGCCAGCATAAGGCCCAGCAGCAAACCCGCCAGCGCTATCTTGCGCTGTTGCAAGGCCAGCAGCGCTGCCAGCCAGGCGGCGAGCGCAGGCCCGTCGGACAGGCCGGAGAGCGCTAGGGTCGGGGTGAGCGGCAGGGCCAATACCAGCAGCCAGACCGGCACCAGCAGGCTGGGCCGCTGCCACAATCTGACCGCGAGGGAGGCGGCGAGCGGCGCCAGCAAGCTGCTCCCCAAGAGGCTTGCCCACAGCACCGCCCGGGCCGGATCGTCCACCACCAGATTGATCAGCCGCGCCAGCCAGATAAAGGCGGGGTAGCCCGGAAAGTGGGGGGAAAACTCCAGCACGCTGAAGCGCACCACCCCGTGGGCGAAGTTCAGGGCATCGTCGGAATCGAGCGCCACGGGGAAGGCTAGCAGCCAGCCGAGCCAGGCCAGTTGCAGCAGGGCAAGCAAGTAGAGTCGATTGGCGAAGCGTAATCGGCCGTGGCGACGCCCCCCTTCTCC
>NZ_JBFODD010000054.1:57732-74250 GCF_040908115.1 Aeromonas sp. R7-1
AAGCGTAATCGGCCGTGGCGACGCCCCCCTTCTCCCCGTGCGGGAGAAGGGTTGGGGATGAGGGGGGCCGCCGTCATCGATGAGAGGCCATCAAAGCGGCGCCAGCACGGCCATCAGGGCTTTTTCGGCATCGCTAAAGGCTGCGGCATCGGCAGGCTTGGCACCCACCCCGAACACTCCCGGGTTGCCGATGGCATCGAGCACCTTGGCCAGCGCCTGTTCGGCGGCCTTGCGATCCCCTTCATTGAGGGAGGGGAGGATCAAATCGAGGAAGCGCTTGCTCTTGACCACCAGCACCTTGGCGGTCTGGTAGTCGCCAAGGTTCTGGCTGGCCCCCTCGAGGCGGCGCTCGATCTCCGCCTTGTAGGCCCGGTTGAGCAGTGCCGCGGTAGCCGCAGCGTCTTTGGCCTTGATGGCGGCCGCCAGCGGTGCTTGCAGCTCGACCTTGTGGTGCTCTTCCAGATAGGTCAGCTCCTCGGCAATCTCGCTCAAGGTGGCGCTGGCATCCTTGCCGTCAGTGGCGGCACCCAGCAGCGCCTCGCGGGCATCGATCAGCGGCTCCTTGCCGGCGGCGGCGTAGGAGTAAGCCTGCGCCTGACCGCTCAGGGTCAGCAGCAGGGTGAGGGCAAGTAAACCCGGGCGGATGGTCATCCTGTTCTCCTTACTTATGCCAAGAGGTTATGCCCATGGCGCGGCACTCAGGCCACGCTCTGGGTTTCGATCACGGTGTTTTCGTTGCGATGATTGAAGATGGCGTGGCGTCTGTCCACCCCGTCGATCACCATGTCGGCGGCCATCATCCCCATCTCCATGGCGGTGTCGGTGAAGATGTAGCGGAATGTCCCCTGACGGCCGGTCATGATGAGGTTGCCTATCGGCATCAGCGCCTTGATGGCTTCGTTGCGGCGGGCCTGATAGCCCAGATCCATCAGCGGATAGGCGTACTCGCTGCGCGCTTCGAACGTCTCATCGCCAAGTTTCTGGGTGTTGACGCCGAGGCTGGCGAGATCGGCGGTGACCCGGCCGCGCAGATCAGCGAGCGGTGCCTGCCAGGTGGCATCCCCCGGATTGCAGGGGATCTCCAGCATCACGGATGTTTGCCCCTGAGGCGCCATAAAGGGGCTGCGCCGGCGGGGCTCCTGCAGGCGGGTGGCCAGAATATGGGGGTCGGAGAGGTACTGCCAGGTGTTGTCCGACAGGTTCTCCTGTTTGAGGGGCATATTGACGAAGCGAAGCGACCGGTAGTGCAGATCGCACGGCAAGCCCAGATGCTGGCAGGTGAGCGGCAGCGGCAGGGTGGAGATCACCTGATCAAAGCGCTCGCTCTGTTCCACGTCATCTTGTTTCCAATACACCCGCTCGATGCGGCCATCAACCTGCTCGAGGCGAGTGATGGTGGCGCCGGTCTTGAGCTCTACCCCCTCTGCCACCAGCCGCTCCCCCAGGGTGGTGAAAATCTGGCCAAAGCCATATTTGGGATAGCGGTATTTGCGGGCATAGGTGCGCACCGACATGCTGCCGTTGCGTCTTGGCAGCAGCCGGCGCGCCACGTCTTTGAGATCGATCAGGCTGATGCGCTGGCCAGCCCAGTCGGCGGAGAGCTTGTCCGGGTTGATGCCCCACAACTTGCCGGTGTAGCCCTCGAAGAACTGGCGGTAGAGGGTGCGACCAAAGTGGCTCTGGATCCACTCGGCAAAGCTCGCCTTGGCAAAATCGGTGGGCTTCTTGGCAAAGGGCAACAGCAACAGATCCTTCACCGCACCGGCCATCAGGGCCAGCGGCGCCGTCTTGAGCAAATTGGGCAGGTTCAGGGGGTAGTCGTAGGTGCGCCCGCCAAAGCGGATGACGCTCTTGCGCTCGGCGTGGAGCAGGTCGTCCCCCATCAGCTCGTCTATAAAGGCGAGCAGCTCGGGGTTCTTGGTGATGAAGCGGTGGCCGCCGTAGTCGAAGCGATACTCGCCGTCGCGCCCCTTGAAGGTCTGGGTGGCGCACATGCCGCCCACGACCGGCTCCTGTTCGAACAGGGTGACCGCAAAACCGGCCTGGCGCAGGCGCCAGGCGGCCATCAGACCGGCGGGGCCGGCGCCCAGCACCGCAATGTGCTTCTTGTTGTTGTCGTTCATGAGTGTTCCGAAACGGCGTGATAGCTGGGGGAGCGCGCCTGTGCGCGGCTCCCGAACAGAGTGTGATCCCCGGGCTCAGCCCCTGGTCGGAGCGGCGCTCCCCTGGGGGCGATAGCTGCGATGCCAGAGGGTGACAAAGATGATGAGGTAGCAGGCCCAGGTCAGCAATTGCAGGCCGGCCGGTGAGGCGTTGTAGCCAAACAGGGCGCGCAGGAAGGTGCCGAATACCCCCTGATCGTCGAGGATGTGGCTGATGTTGAAGACCGGCGTGGTCCAGAAGGTGATGACGTCCGCTGCCTGCAACATGTTGACGGCGGACGAGAGCAAGCCTGCGGCGATGATGATGATGAGCAGGCCGGTCCAGCGGAAGAAGGGGGCCAGCGCCACCTTGCGGGTGGAGCGCAGCAGCCCCCACACCAGCACCACAGAGACCAGCAGCCCCGCCAGCGCGCCCATCAGCCCCTGGTGCAGATCCACCCCTTGCCCGGAGTAGACCAGGGCCGAGAAGAAGAGCACGGTTTCAAAGCCTTCGCGCATCACCGCCAGGAAGGCGAGCAGCACCAGACCAAACAGGTTGCCACCGTCGATGGCGGCATCGATGCGCGCCGTCATGGCCCCCACCTGGGATTTGGCCTGTTTTTGCATCCAGATAGCCATATAGGTGAGCACCAGGGTGGCGAACATCAGGATCCCCGCCATCAGCAAATGGTTGTAGCGCTCGCTCTCGAACTGGCTCACCACCACCTGGAACAGGAAGGCGACGGCAAGGGAGGCGACGAGACCGAGGCCCACCCCCAGATAGATGAACTTGTTGTAGCGGCTCGCCCCCAGCTTGGCGAGGTAGGAGAGGCAGATGCCGACCAGCAGGAAGGCTTCCAGCCCCTCGCGCAGGGTAATGAGAAAACTTGCGAACATCAGGATTGAGGCTCCGTATCGGGCGTGAGGGGGAGGGGCTGCAGGGTCAGTTGCAGCCGATTGAGTAGCACTATGGGTGGCTCCGGCAAGCTCGGCTCGGCGGCGCGCACCGCATCATTGACCCACTTGGGGTAGGTGCGGAAATTGAGTCTGATATCGGCCTTGAAGGGCCCCCGGGCATCTGCGGGTAGCGGCCAGGCTTCATCGCGCCAGCCATCGGCCGGGATGCGGGTGTCTTCAAGGAGCTTGGCGTAGCGCCAGAACTTGAGCCCCACCGGCTTGCCCTCGGCATCGCCGAACACTTTTCTAAATAGCCGCGCATCCTCAGGGACGGCGCCGTTCACCGGCTGGCCGCTTTCAAGCACCAACTTGCCGCTGGCGTCGGTAACGGTCAGCTCCAGCCAGAGTTCACGGAAATCGGCGACCCCGGTGGGCAGGGCGTGGCCGGCGCCGGTGTTGGCGACTCTCACCACCAGCGCGGGTTGGCCACTCTGGTTTTCAATGCGGGCCGAGAGGGTGGCGCTGGAGCGCAAGAGCGCCAGGCTCTCCTGCTCGAGGGTTGCATTTCTCAGCCCCACCAGCTGATGCTGGGCGCCGGTAAAGTTGTGGCGATAGAGCCGCTCTTTCACGGTGCCGTTTTCGGTGGACTGGCCCGCCACCGGCGCGCCGCCGTTGCCAGGTGTAGGATTCATGTGGCAGTCGATGCAGGTGCGCCGCTTGGCGGGATCCTCCGCCTTGGCGAAGCTGGATTTTTCCCACTCATCCCAGGTGTTGACGATGTTGGCGCCGGTACCGGGGGCAAACTCGTTGTGACAGGATTTGCACAGGGCCGCGTCGCGGTAGAAATCCTTCTGGTAGGAGGCCTTGTGCATGGCGGGGCGGGCGTTGATCTGCCGCTCCGCCAGCCAGTGCTGGAGGCTGCCCCCCGGGGCATCCTCGAACACATAGCTCTCGCGGTCTTTCAAATTGACCGTAAAGGCGCTGTTGCCGCCTGCATCCTCGAGCTTGGTGATGCGATGGCAGAGCACGCAGCCGGTGCCTTCCTCTACCACGGGCTCGTCTGCTTTGTGTGCGGCAATGAGCGAAGCGCCGCCCTGCTCGAACATATTCGAACCCTTGGGCAGATCGAGCTGGCCGTTCAGCACCTGCTGAGGCATGTGGCAGCCCTGGCACCACTGGCCGAAGGCCTCCCCTTCGGTTTCGCGTGCCAGTGCCTGCACCACCTTGTAGTAGGGGTGAGAGTTGCCCATCAGCCGGTGGTTGCTCTCGCTCCAGTCCTTGAACGCCTGTTGGTGGCAGTTCTGGCAGGAGGCGGAGTTGAGCCACTCTTTCGGGTGGGTGGTCGGCGCCTTGGCAGGATCCCTGCGCGGGGCATCGAGCCGCAGCCAGTTGGCCAGATAGGGGAGGTTGCCATCGGCGGTGACGAAGGCGTGCAGATCTTCCATCATCGCTTTCACCTCGGGATGGGGCCTCGCGGGGTCGACCGGCTCGGCCCCATCGCGGGTGTCATGGCCCATGCCGCCCTGGGTCTGCTGGGTCATGCGCAGGTATTCGCCGATAAAGTCCCCCGCCACCATGTTGGCGAGGTTGGCGTGGCCGTTGATGGCGTTGTCGCCGCTCTGCTGGCGATGGGCCGCCATCAGATAGCGGTTGGTGAAGTTGAACCCGTCCAGATGGCAGGAGTTGCAGCTCATCCAGTTGTCCCCCGCCATGGGGAAGCGGCTGTTGGCGGCGGTATTACCCAGGTTGAACAACCGCTCGCCGCGCTGAAGCGCTTCGGGGCGGGGATCCGTCTCTACCAGTTTGGCGAAGTGGGGCACATCCACGGTGACCCGGGCAAACGGGCCGCTGCCGCCGCTATTGAGACGGGTGAGATCCTGCCCCACGACGTTGTGGACCAGGATGTGGTCGCCATCGATCAGCAGATCGCGCGGATTCTGGCCCGGCAGGTGACGCAATAGCTGGGTCGCCTTGGCGCCCCCCTGAAACTTCTTGCGGCGGTGGCGGTTGCTGTTCTGCTTGCCGCTGCGCGACAGGTCGAACACCAGCAAGTCTTCGGAACCCGCCAGGGTCAGATAGACCCGCTTGCCATCGGCGGCGAAGCGCGCCGTGAACGGGTTGGAGACGATCTGGCTGCGGTTGCCGACGCTGGGCAGGTTGATCTGCAAGAAGAGCTGTTTTCTTTCATCGACCCGCTCCTTCTCTTCATCGAGATCGATGATGGAAACCGCCGGGAAGACGGTGCTCTGAAACTGGAAGGGGTGGTCGAAACTCCAGAGCACGTGGGGCAGCCAGGCTTCGCTGCCATCGGGGGAGAGGGCGATGCCGTCCAGCAGGCGCGGCAAGCCCTGGGAGTCGCTCGGGGTATCGCTGTGGGTTTCCGCCAGGGTGATGAGCTTGGGCTTGGGCAGAGTAGCCCCCTTAGTGCCCTTCTCAAGCTTGGCAAGATCATAGATGGCGAGCTGGCCTGTCATGGCGTGGGTGAGCAGCAGGCGATCGTCGTCGGTCAGTGCCAGCCCGCGGGGAGTCTCGGCGGTTTTTGCATCCAGCTGGAGGTTGCCCGTGCTGTCATAAGCCTGAAGGCGCCCTCCCTCGAACAGCGTGACCCAGAACCAGCGCCGCTTGGGATCGAAGATAACGCCGTAAGGTCTATGGCCGGTGGGGATCGCCTTTTCCTGCTCGAGATCATCATCCAAGAGCAGCAGGCGATCGCCGCTGTAATCGGTGACCAGCAGGGTGCCGTCATCGGCGCGGGCCAGCTGGCGCAGGTCGCCCCCCAGCTGCACCTCGTTGAGGCGCTTGCCAGTGCCCCGCTTGAGCAGGGTGACGGAGCCGGCACTCTGGTTGGCGGTGACGAGGCGCGGGGCGCTCCCCTCGTCATAGGCAATCATGGCGGCGCCCGTCTCCCGGGCCGAGGCGGTCCCCAGCAGCAGGGCGGCCAACATCAGGGATAACAACAACTTCAACATAAGATCAGGTGCGCCATGTCAGGATGGTCCAGCGCCAGGCGTGGCGCAGCACCAGGGGCGTCAACGCGAGGGCGCTCAGCCAGTGGGCCCAGCTGGCAAGGTTGCCGAGGCTGTCCCCCGGGGTGCCGTGCAGCACCAGCACCACTCCGCTTGCCAGACAGACCAGCAGCAAGGCTTCGATGATGCGCCCCGTGGTGCGCAGAAAAGGCTTGCGGCTCTTGCGCAGCAGGCTGCGATGGGAGAGCCAGAAGGCGCCAAACAGCAAGGGGAACAGGGTGAGCGAGAGGGCGACGTGCAAAAACAGGTTCCAGCGCGCCAGGGACCAGGTCGGTGTCAGGGGTTCCCACAGCAGCAGACCGGAGAAAAACATCAGATAAAGGGCACCCTCGGCCGCCTGATGGTGATAGGCCAGCCACTGCCAGCATTGTCGTGGTGAGAGGGAAAGACTCGTCATGGGTGCTCCAGCTCCCGGGCGGTTCAGCCCGGGGCGAGCAAGTTTACAATGCAGTAAGGGTAATGAAAAGAGTTATCAATTCGGCTCTTGATGAATAGACCCTGAATGGCATCGGGTCCTATTTGTGCTCCGCCAGCCGCTCGGTCACCGCATAGATAAGTGCCGCGGTGGAGAAGGCGAGGAAGACGATGACCGACCACTTCATCTCGATCTCGTTGCCGGTGCCGTCGTCGAGGAAGGCTTTGAGCACCTCGATGCCGGCGATGGTCACCAGAGAGTTGATGACGATGAGCTTGAGGGACGCGAAGTTGATCTTGCTGAGCCAGTTGTCGCCGAGGGCCGCTCGCTGCTCCGGGGTCTTGATGAACTGCACGTAGCCGCAGATAGCCACCAGGATCAGCATCTGGGCCACCAGCACGAAGTCCACCAGGGTGAGTACCCCCGTGATGAGATCCAGATAGTGGATGTCGATGATGTCGCGGCACAGCACATAGAGCTGCATGGCGAACTTCACCATCAGGAGGGCGACACAGATAAGGATGCAGACATAGAAGGGGAACATCATCAACCGGCTGCCGTTGAGCATGACGTTGAAGCGGCGCATGGGAAACTCCATCGAAAAGGAAGGCAGCCAGAATATCCGGAAAGAAAGGAGCGGGAAAGCGCCTTGGCGCCTCCCGCCCGGCCTAGAGGGGGAAAGTGGGCAGGCCCTGGAACAACTGCTGCAACCCCTCGCCCCAGGCCTTTCGCAGCGCCACGAAATGGGGGTTCTGTTCGGTGATGCGGTGCTGGTTCGTCGCCGAGAAGCTGCCCTCGTGATAGACCAGGGCATCCAGGGGCAAGCCCACCGACAGATTGCTGCGCAGGGTCGAGTCGATGGAGATGAGGGCGCACTGCAATGCGGTCTGAAGCGGCGTCTCATGGTGGATGATGCGATCGATGATGGGTTTGCCGTACTTGCTCTCACCAATCTGGAAGTAGGGGGTGTCGGCGCTCGCCTCGATGAAGTTGCCCTCCGGGTAGATGTGGAACAGGCGGTGGCGCTCCCCCCGGATCTGCCCCCCCAGCAGGATGTTGCAGCCGAAGTTGATATGGCCCTGCTGCTGACCCCCATCCCGGCTGATGACGGTGCGTATGGTCTGGCCGATGAGGGCGGCAGCCTCGTAGAGGCTGGGGAGGGCAAGCAGTTCCTGCCCCTCCGTCAGCAGGCTGATGACGCTCTGGGTGGTGGCCAGATTGCCCGCGCTTTGCAGCACTATCACCCTGTCCTCCCGGGTGAAGAGGTGCAATTTGCGAAAGGTGGCGATGTGATCCACCCCCGCATTGGTGCGCGAGTCGGACGCAAACACCATGCCGTCTTGCAGGCACATGGCGACGCAATAGGTCATGACCGCACTCCCGCCAGGACTCTCCCGGTCTTCATTGCTGCTGTCCATCCAGGCGGGTCACCTGCGCCTGGCTCTGCAACTGTTCGCACCCGCCGCCATAGCGCACGCCGCGCACCGGACAGGCATCCAGATAATCCATGCCGACCGCGAGCTTGAGGTGCTCGCTGGTGGAGCTGGTGAGGTTGGTGACGTCGAACGTGTGCCAGCGCTCCTCGATCCACACCTCGGCCCAGGCGTGCATCGCCACGTGGCTGTTGTCCTGGCTGTAGAGGTAACCGCTCACGTACCGGGCCGGCAGGCCGGCGTGGCGGCAGCAGGTCAGGAAGACATGGGTGTGGTCCTGACAGACGCCGCTGCCCGAAGCAAGTGCCTCGTCTGCGCTGAAGGTGGCATCCGTGCTGCCGGGCTGATAGGGCATCAGCACCAGGATGCGTGCCATCAGGCTCTGCAAGTCGGCCAGGGTCGGCGCCTCTGGCAGGCAGGCCTTCGCGAGATCCTGCAGGGCCGGGGTCGGGCGGGTGAGGGGGGTGGGCCTCAGGTAGCTCAGGGGAGAGATGAGGGAGGACTCCTCATCTTCCGGGGCGTCGTCGCAGATCTCCACTTCCCCGTGGGCGCGGATCAGGATCCCCTCGTGGGGGGACTCCAGGCTTAGCACATGCAGTATGTTGCCGTAACCGTCCGTGGTGCAGGTGGCCTCCCCCGGCAGCTCCAGCTCCCAGGAGAGGATCTGCTGGCGGGCCGTGCTGTGGGGGGTCAGGCGCAGGTACTGGGTACTGCGGCGCACCACGTCGGCATAGTGGTAGCGGGTCTGGTGATCGATGATGAGTCTCATAATACCTCCAGGTAGGCGGCGTGGATGCTCTGGCCGATGGCGCCGATGTCGCTGAGAAAATCACTCAGGTACTCCTGCATGCCGAGGGCAAAGACATCGTCGATGGCGCCATAGGTCAGATGGGCGTTGAGTATGGTGGTCAGGCGCCGGGGCGTCTGACCGGCGTTGCCCTCGATCTGGGCCAGGATCAGCTCCATCTCGTCGAGACAGGCCCGCAGGGAGCGCGGCACGTCATTGCGCAGGATCAGCAGCTCGGCGATGGAGGCGTGGGAGAGCGTCTTGTAGAGGGTCTGGTGGGCCTCGTAAGCGCCCACTGACCGCAACAGGGCGTTCCAGCGGTAGAACTCGCGCACGCTGTCCTCGTCCTCCCGGATCACCTGATACTTCACGGTCAGGATGCGCGCCGTGTTGTCGGCCCGTTCGATGAAGGTGCCAAGGCGCAGGAACCAGAGCACGTCACCGCGCATGATGGTGCCATAGGTGGCGCCGCGAAACTGGTGGGAGCGCTCCTTGATCCAGTCGAAGAACTCCTGGGCCTGGCCGCTGGACAGCCCCGCCTGGCGGCGCCGGCGGATCTCTATCCAGGCGGCGTTGATGCTCTCCCACACCTCACCGGGGATCTTGCCCCGCACGGCGTGGGCGTTGTCCCTGGCCATGCGCAGACAGCTGAAGATGCTGCTCGGGTTCTCCTCGTCGAAGCAGAAAAATTGCAGCAGGTTCTCCATGTTCACCTGGCCGTAGCGGGCCAGGAAGGGCTCGTGAGTGCCGCTGATGGTGAGAGGCGCCACCAGCTCGCTGTGATCGGCGTCGATGGAGGGCATCAGCGACATGGTCTGGGTGACGTCCAGCATGCGCGCCGTGTTCTCCGCCCGCTCCAGGTGGCGGGACATCCAGTAAAGTTCGCTTGCGGTGCGGCTCAGCATGGGCTGCCCTCCATGACCCAGGTGTCCTTGGTGCCACCACCCTGGGAGGAGTTGACCACCAGGGAGCCTTCGGTGAGGGCGACCCGGGTCAGGCCGCCCGGTACCAGGCGCAGCTCCTGCCCCGTGAGAACGAAGGGGCGCAGATCGATGTGGCGAGGGGCGATGCCGGCGTCGACGAAGGTCGGGCAGGTGGAGAGGGAGAGGGTCGGCTGGGCGATGTAGTTGTCCGGCCGCGCCTTGAGCAGCTCGCGAAAACGGGCCAGCTCCTCGCGACTGGCGCAGGGGCCGATAAGCATGCCGTAGCCGCCGGCGCCATGGACCTCCTTGACCACCAGCTCCTCCAGATTGGCCAGCACGTGGGAGAGGGCAGCCGGCTCGCGGCACTGCCAGGTGGGCACGTTGTTGAGAATGGGATCTTCCCCCAGATAGAAGCGAATCATCTCCGGCACATAGGGGTAGATGGACTTGTCATCCGCCACCCCGGTGCCGATGGCATTGGCCAGCACCACGCCGCCGGCGCGGTAGACCGAGAGCAGCCCGGGCACGCCGATGAGGGAGTCCGGGTTGAAGGCGAGGGGATCGAGGAAGTCGTCGTCGATGCGGCGATAGATGACATCCACTCTTTTCAGCCCCGTGGTGGTGCGCATCAGCACCTGACCATCCTTGACCACCAGATCCGCGCTCTCCACCAGCTCCACCCCCATCTGCTGGGCGAGGAAGCTGTGCTCGAAGTAGGCGCTGTTGAAGCGTCCCGGGGTCATCACCACCACGCAGGGGTTGTCCACCGGGCTGCTCTCGCGCAGGGTCTGCAGCAACAGGGCCGGGTAGCGCTCCACCGGGGCGATGGGCTGGTTGTGAAACAGCTCCGGGAAGAGGCGCATCATCATCTTGCGGTTCTCCAGCATGTAGGAGACCCCGGAGGGAGTGCGCAGGTTGTCCTCCAGCACATAGTACTCACCGTCGTGGTTGCGGATGATGTCGACCCCGGTGATGTGGACATAGGTGTCCCGGTGCAGGTCGACCCCCTGCATGCAGGGCTGGTACTGGGCATTGGTGAGGATCTGGGCAGCCGGGATCACCCCCGCCTTCAGGATGCGCTGATCGTGATAGATGTCGTGCAGAAAGGCGTTGAGGGCGGTGACCCGCTGGCGGATCCCCAGATCCAGGTGTTGCCACTCCCGGGCGGGAATGATGCGGGGAATGCTGTCAAACGGGATGAGGCGCTCGGCGCCGTCCCCATCCCCGTAGACGTTGAAGGTGATGCCGACCCGGCGAAACAGCAGGTCGGCCTCCTCGCGCTTGCGTTCTATGCTCTTCTCGTCGGTCTGGTGCAGCCACGACAGGTAGGCGTGGTAGTGATCGCGAAACTGGCTGTCGGCGAGCAGCATCTCGTCGTAGCAACCGGGTCCGGGTGGCTTGATGGGTAGCATAGGCACCTCTCCTTGTGATGTCCCTGGGATCTGGATTTGCAAGGGATGTGCCAGTCAAATGAGTCGCTATCGAGGAGGGTGTCAGTAATTTTTTGCAGGAAAATCATATGGATGACATATCTGTCATCAGGGGCGTTGGCACCTTGCACCAGACTGGTACCCCGTGGCGGGCAGCGCTGCGCCATTTTGTGGCAACGGACCCGGGGGCTCAGGGGAAGGGCGCGCTGGCAGAGGGGCCTCCCTTGCCCCATCAGGGGGCAAGGGGAGGAAAAGGCCCGGCCTGACGGCCGGGCCTTTTGTTGCCCATCTCTCGCCCGTGCAACCGTCAGGCATGGGGGCGGATGTGTGGTCGACAGGTGTCAGCCGCGCTGGTGCGGGATCCCTGTGGCAAGGCGCATGAAGCGATCGAATGCGCGATCCGGCAACAAACGGCGCAGGAAGATCATCGGTCTGGCCCCAAAACCAACGGCATAGCGGGTCTTGGGGCGGCGGGCCTGAACCGCCTTGGCGATGGTATCCGCGATAAGTTCCGGCGGGGACTGGCGCTCGCGGCTGGCGCGTCCAATCATGGACTCCGCCATGGGGAGGGCCTGGTGGCCATATGGCCCGTCGCCGGAGACCTCGCGCAGTTTCTGCGCGGCAATGTCGGCCCACTCGGTCTTGATGCCACCCGGCTCTACCACCACCACCTTGATGCCGAAGGGTTCCACCTCCATGCGAAGGCAATCGCTGATGGCTTCCAGCGCGAACTTGGTTCCGTGGTACCAGGCGCCCAGCGGAGTATGGATCTTGCCGCCCATGGAGGTGATGTTGACTATGGTGCCAGTCTGCCGGGCACGCATATGGGGCAGCACCAGCTGGATGAGGCGGACGGCGCCAAACACATTGACGTCGAACTGGGCACGGCCCTCCTCGAGGGAGACGTCTTCAACCGAGCCGTAGGAGCCATACCCGGCATTGTTGACCAGTACGTCGATCTGGCCGGCTTCGGCGATGATCCTCTCCACTCCTGCCTGCATAGACGCATCCTGGGTCACATCCATGGCGATGACGCGGATCCCCGCGTCGGTCAGGGATTGCATGCGTTCGATGCGCCGCGCCATACACGGTGAACCCGAGTGCCTTCAATTTCATGGCGGTGGCCGCTCCGATACCGGAGGAGGCGCCGGTGACGAGCACAACGTTTGAGTTCATATGGAAGATCCTCGAGCAAAATGAATCGCATGCGTGTCCAGAAGCGGCTTGCCTGCGGTGTCGATACCTTATCCGACTCGTGATGCCATGGTTCTGGCAAACGGCGCCATGACGCCATCGAACTGCGCCATCCCTATTGCTTTCGAGTCAGCCTGTGCGGCGATCACCGTCCTTGACCGCGGCCCTGGCGGCGGCCAGATTGGCCGTGAAGTCGACGGCGCTAAATGCCTCCCGGCTGCCAGCGACGGCGAAGGTGGCCCCGGCGAGCAGCACGCGACGGGATTGATATGGGTGGTCATGAGGCTGACCTCAGTTGAATCGATATGACTGGCGAGTGCTTTCCAGCGTCCGCCCGGTCCAATCCTGGAATGCGCGGTAGAAGGAGTTGGGATCTTCGAAGCCAAGCAGAAAGGCTATCTCCCCTCCAGACAGGGTGGTGTGCTCAAGGTAGTGGCAGGCGAGCCTTCTTCGCGTCTCGCTGACCAGGGCTCGAAAGTTTTCCCCTTCCTCTTCCAGCCGGCGTTGCAGGGTTCTCTTGCTCATGCCCAGGCGACTTGCCGCCACCTCAATGGTGGCCGAGTTGCTTGGCAAGAGCTCGAGCAGAACGGCATGCACCCGCTCCGCCGTGGTGGCGGCAGAGTCCATTTCGCACAACTGGCGACGCAGCTCGGGCTCGAAGGCTCGCCACATCCCCTCGTTGCTCGTGAGAAAGGGGCGCAGCACGTCCACGGCAGAAAACGTAATGCTGGCATGGGTTCCAAGTGTGATGGCGGTGCCGAAGAAGCGCTCGTAGCGCTGCAGTGCCTTTCCAGCAGGGAGCGCAGGCAGTGTCACTCGCACGGCACAGATCGCCTCACGTGTGGCGATCTGTGCCAGTCGGACAAAGAAGGCGAGTTCCACCACCTGCAGGGAGACCGGGACCTCGGTGTGCCCTCCTTGCCAGCGAGGGGAGAGCGTCATCTCTCCCCAGGAGCCTACCGAGATCTCGAGGCTCATGGGGGCAACGAGCGCCTTGTATTTGGCCAGCCGCTGGACAGCCCGCATCAGATCCGGGCTGCACAGGGCGGCAAACAAGGGGGGACTGAAGACTTCGCTGGAAACGGTCTCGATGAGCCGCAAGGGAAACAGGACGTCATTGGCTTCCTGCTCCAGCGCCCGCCAGAAACGGAAATACTCATCGGTGGTCAACCCATGATTCTCGCGCGACAACGTGTCTTCCGGCAGCAGTGCCCTGCGCAAGACATGCCTGGATGGCAGGCCAAGGTCTTTGAGCAGTAGCTGCCATCCGACGTCCAGGGAAAAGTGAGATTTGTGTGCCATGCGTGCGCCTTTGCCGTGCGAGGTGAAGTCAGTGCTAGCGGAATGAGGACCAGTATAGGGGGCAGGGCGAGAGCATTGACATGCAAAAGGCGCCAATGTGGTGGCATTGGATGCCAGAGACAGGCAAAACAAAAAGGCCCGATCTTGCGATCGGGCCTTTGAGGCATGGAATATGGCTCCCTCGACAGGACTTGAACCTGTGACATACGGATTAACAGTCCGCCGTTCTACCGACTGAACTACGAGGGAATTGGCTCCTCCTACTGGACTTGAACCAGTGACATACGGATTAACAGTCCGCCGTTCTACCGACTGAACTAAGGAGGAATTGCCTGTCTCGTCGAGACGCAGCGGATATTAATGATCCCCCGGACGGGTGTCAACCCGCCACTCCACGGAAAAAGGGCTTTTCGGCCCGTTTGCCCAAAACTTGGGCGCTGTGGACTATTTTCAGCACAATCAGCAGCTTGAGATGCCCTGCCTGCGGCCACGGTCGGGCTGGCGATGAAGGTGCCATCGGCCTGGAGGGGGCGAGGCAATGGATAAGCCGATCATGGCGGGAACCGATGAAAATCGGCGATGTCGCCCCTGTCGATGGGCTTGCCTCTGAGGTGTGGGGGATGCGAGGGAGGTGCCGGTTCGCGATGACCAGGGATCTATTAAAGGAATGGCAGGGAAAATCGGCGATATGCGAGCTATCGATGACAATAATGCGGGGTAATGGCCATTTCTTGATCCTGCCCATCGAATTATCTGGCCGGGTCGGGTATGGTTGCCTTCGATACCATCGCCGCGTCGACAGCTCTGCCGGCCCTTGATGATGATCGGGTGCCGGTTCACCCCGGCCTTTGTCTCCCTCTTCTGGTATTACCCTAGACATGCACAATCAAGCTTCCTTACAAGGCGTGAAGCTGGCCATCGCATTGCGCCAATCCTGCATTGACGAACCCTACAGCGTGGCGCGCTTTGGCCGCGACCTCATCGCCGGCATCACGGTCGGCATCATCGCCATTCCCCTCGCCATGGCGCTGGCCATCGCCAGTGGGGTGCCGCCCCAGCACGGGCTTTATACCGCCATCATCGCCGGCATCGTCATCGCCGTGACCGGGGGATCCCGCTTCTCCATTTCGGGCCCCACTGCCGCCTTCGTGGTGATCCTCTACCCGGTGGCCCAGCAATTTGGCGTGGGCGGCCTGTTGATGGCCACCCTCATCTCGGGCTGTTTCCTGGTGGCCATGGGCATGGCACGTCTCGGGCGCCTCATCGAGTACATTCCCCCCTCGGTGACCCTGGGGTTCACCGGTGGTATCGCCATCGTCATCGCCACCCTGCAGATCAAGGATTTCTTCGGCCTGCAGGTCCTGGATATGCCGGAAACCTATCTGGGCAAGGTACAGGCGCTGGCCCATGCCCTGCCAAGCTGGCAGTGGGGGGACACCCTCGTCGGGGTGGCGACCCTGGCGGTGCTGCTGCTCTGGCCGAGATTGCGCCTGCCGGTACCCGGCCATCTGCCCGCCGTGCTGGTGGGGGTGGGGCTCGGGTTTGGTCTGCACCAGTTCGGGGTGGACGTCGCCACCATCGGCAGCAAGTTCAGCTATACCTTGGCCGACGGCAGTCAGGGCATGGGTATTCCCCCCATCGCGCCGACGCTGGTGATGCCCTGGGCGCTGCCGGGGCCGGACGGGGCACCGGTGGAGTGGAACCTCGCCGCCATCGAGCGGCTGCTGCCCGCCGCCTTCTCCATGGCCATGCTGGGAGCCATCGAATCCCTGCTCTGCGCCGTGGTGCTCGATGGTATGACGGGTCGCAAGCACAGCTCCAACGGCGAGCTGGTGGGGCAGGGCCTTGGCAACATCCTGGCCCCCTTCTTCGGTGGCATCACGGCGACGGCCGCCATCGCGCGCTCCGCCGCCAACGTGCGGGCCGGTGCCACCTCGCCCATTTCCGGTATTGTCCATGCGCTGGTGGTGCTGGCTGCCATCCTGGTGCTGGCTCCCTGGCTCTCCTGGTTGCCGCTCTCTGCCATGGCCGCCCTGTTGCTGCTGGTGGCCTGGAACATGAGCGAGGCCCACAAGGTGGTGGATCTGGTGCGCCGGGCGCCCAAATCCGATGTACTGGTGCTGCTGGTCTGCCTGTCGCTGACCGTCATCTTCGACATGGTCATCGCCATCACCTTCGGGGTGATCCTGGCCTCTTTGCTGTTCATGCGCGAGATAGCCAAGATGACCAGGCTGCACAACCTGGCGGATCACAAGCGCTATGCCAGCGAGGTGTCCCCCTCGACCCTTGTCTACAAGATCAACGGACCGTTGTTCTTTGCCGCCGCCGAGCGGGTCTTTGACGAATTGCTTGCCCAGGTGAAGGACCACAAGGAGTTGATCCTGCAAATGGAGGCGGTCTCCATCCTGGATGCTGGCGGTCTCACCGCCTTCCAGCAGTTCGCAAAACGCATGGCCAAGGCGGGGGTCCGTCTCAAGGTGGCTGAATTGCAATTCCAGCCCCTCAAGACCCTGGCGCGGGCCAAGGTGCGTCCGGTGCCGGGAGAGCTGGAGTTCTACGGTTCGCTGGAAGAGGCAATTCGAGGAGAACATTTGCACGAAGCGGTTGAAAATTGATGGAAAGGGATAGGAAATGGCATATTTTTAGTCACTTGGTTCGCTTATTGAGCAAACAGTGGCAAAAGATAAAAAATTGCATTGACCGCCTCGCGCCTATCCCTTACATTACGCCCCGTTCCAGCGCAACGGCGCAGCGAATTCGTGTTGGCTGAACACGTAAAAGCACAGGCCAAAATTGGGTGCGGTGTCCGAGTGGCTGCCCACCGACGAAGTCGGCAAGATGCACGCGCAGCGTGATCCGAAAGCCACTTCAAAGAAGTAAAAATTTGGTGAGGTGTCCGAGTGGCTGAAGGAGCACGCCTGGAAAGTGTGTATACGGCAACGTATCGAGGGTTCGAATCCCTCCCTCACC